>CAZXRQ010000006.1:25083-41986 GCA_964642795.1 uncultured Oscillospiraceae bacterium
ACCAGCTTTACGAAGTGCTCGTTAAGGCTGATGCCGGCGCCCGCATCGAATATGCAGGTGCGGGGGTCGGTATAGAAATCGCTGGAGACCACAGCGTCCTCGGTGTAGCCGATTATTCCGGCCCACTCGGGGGACTCGGAGGCCTTCTTCATAACGGCCTTGATCTCATCGTAGGAGGCACCCTTTTCGATGCGGCAGGTCAGATCCACCACGGAAACGTCCGGGGTGGGAACGCGCATACTCATGCCGGTAAGCTTGCCGGCCAGAGAGGGGATGACCTTGCCAACGGCCTTTGCAGCGCCGGTGGAGCTGGGGATGATGTTGTGCGCCGCCGCACGGCCGCCGCGCCAGTCCTTCTTGGAGGGGCCGTCAACGGTCTTTTGCGTAGCCGTAATGGAATGTACGGTGGTCATAAGGCCTTCGATTATGCCAAACTCGTCGTGTATAACCTTGGCCAGCGGGGCAAGGCAGTTGGTAGTGCAGCTTGCGTTGGATACTACATTCATGCTCTTGGTGTAGCTGGACTGGTTGACGCCCATTACAAACATAGGCGTATCGTCTTTGCTGGGGGCCGAGATAACCACTTTCTTCGCGCCGCCGGTAAAGTGGGCGGAGGCTTTCTCTGCCGTTGTGAACAGACCGGTAGACTCCACGATGTATTCCGCGCCGCACTCGCGCCAGGGGATCTCCGCAGGATCCTTTATGGCATATACCGTGACGGGCTTGCCATTGACGAGCAGCTTGTCGTTTTTAAACTCGGCTGTTCCGTCAAATTTTCCGTGTACGGTGTCGTAGGTTATCATGTATGCCATGTAGTCAGGATCGAGAAACGGGTCGTTTACGCCTACCACTTCAACGTCCGGATTGTTCGCTGCAGCGCGCAGCACCAAGCTTCCTATGCGGCCAAAGCCATTAATGCCTATTTTGATCGCCATTGTCATCCCTCCTGTATTGGATATAAAATTTATCAAGCCTGCGGACAAAATACAAGCCTTTGAAAACCATACTTAGAATCTGCATTTTACCGTTAAATATATTATTCTTTTTTTACTGGTTTCGCAACTTTTTTTAAGCGTTTTTGAATAAATGTGATATAACATGGCACAAACATAAGCCAAACTTATGACCGGGGAGGAAAATATCCTCCCCGGCTGCGATGGTGCTTAGCTTTCCTTTGAATAAGGTGTGCCCTTGAGCGGCAGCTCGGTGCGGAAAACTCCGTCGCGGTTGAAGTAGGCAAGCTGTACGGCAGGGGCCGTGGGTATCGAGCAGATTTCGCCCACGCCCTTTGCACCACATGCGAGACTGGACTCGTTTTTGCCTGTAATGGCGGTGACTATCTCAGGCACGTCCGGCGCTTTGAACAGGCCCAAAGTCCCTAGCTTGGCGGTGGGACGGCAGTTATCCAGCGGGAAGTCTTCCGTAAGCGCATAGCCCAGGCTCATCACGACGCCGCCCTCGATCTGGCCGGACAGCGCGCGGGGATTTACTGCGCGGCCCACATCATGCGCGGCGACGACTTTTTTCAGTCTCCCATTTTCCTCCAGCTCCACAAGGTGCGTGGCATAGCCGTATGCCACATGGCTCACTGGGTTCGGCTTGTCGCTGCCCAGCTTATCGGTGACGCTGGTGTATTCGCCAAGAAATTCGCGTCCCTCCAAAGCCTCAAGGCTGCCTTCCGTGCGCAATGCGGCCATGAGCGCATGTGAGGCGCGGCATGCTGCTTCGCCCGCGTGCAGCGTCTGGCGCGACGCTGTGGTGTTGCCGGAATCCGGGCTGGTTAACGTATCCGGCTTTTCGTAGATCATGATATCCGGCGCAAAGCCGGTGATCTCGCACACCATCTGCGTAAGCACCGTTCCCATGCCCTGGCCGATGCAGGCGGCCGAGGAATGAATATGCAGTCTGCCGCCGAGCACCGCTATGCGGCAGCGGCCCGTATCCGGTATGCCAACGCCCAGGCCGGAGTTCTTCATTGCGCAGGCGATACCGGCTTCCGGGTGTGCCGTGTATTCATCACGCACGGCATCCAGCGTTTCGACCAGCGCGGTGGAGGGATCGGCTATCTGTCCGTTGGGCAGCACCTGCCCGGGGCGTATGGCGTTGAGGTAGCGAAAATCGAATGGCGACATACCGCACATAGCCGCAAGCTGGTTGAGGTTGCACTCAGTAGCAAAGCAGCTCTGTGTCACGCCAAAGCCGCGGAAAGCTCCCGCGGGCGGGTTGTTGGTGTATATGGCGCGGCCCAGTATGTCGATATCCTGATAGTTGTACGGCCCGGCGGCATGGGTGCAGGCCCTTTGCAGCACCGGCCCACCTAAGCTTGCGTACGCGCCGGTATCCGCGGTAAGCACCGCCTTCATGGCGGTAAGCCGGCCGCTCTCGTCGCAGCCGGTGGTAAACGTCATGGTCATGGCGTGGCGTTTGGGGTGGACGAGTATGCTCTCCGCGCGGGTCAGCTTCACCTTTACAGGCCTCCCGGTCTTCCAGGTGAGCAGCGCTGCGTGGTGCTGCACGCTCATGTCCTCCTTGCCGCCGAAGCCGCCGCCCACCATCATGGCGGTGACGCGCACGCATTCGTCGGGCAATCCCAGCATCTCGGCACACTCGCGGCGGGTCTGGTATATGCCCTGATCGGCGGAGTACACCCGTACACCGTCGCCCTCTTTGCACGCCACGGCACATTCCGTCTCCATAAATGCATGCTCGGTAAACGGAACCTTATAGGTGTTCGTCACAACATGCGCGCTTTCGGCGAGTCTGGCGTCCGCGTTGCCGCGCACAAGGTGTTCCTCCACAAGCAGGTTGTTTTCACTGTGCTCGTGTACCGGCGGCGCGCCGTGACGCATGGCCTCATCGGGGTCATGTATGCAGGGAAGCTCCTCGTATTCCACTTCGATAAGCGATTTTGCGTATTCCACGGTCTCGCGTGTTTCACCCGCTACCAGCGCTATGGCGTCGCCTAAAAAGTGCGTTATGCTGCCGACGGGTATAAGCACGTCGTAGTCCTTCTTCAGATGGCCAATCTTCTGTTTGCCGGGTATGTCCTCGGCTGTAAGCACACAGACTATGCCGGGCGCGGCCTTGGCTTTGGAGGTATCTATGCTTACTACCCGCGCGCGGGGATACTTTGCGCGCAGGGCGGAGCCGTACAGCATGTTGTCATAATACAGATCGTCCGCGTATTTGAGCGTGCCCAGCGTCTTGCCTTCTGCGTCCACGCGCTGCATATGCTCGCCTACAAGGCCCTTGCATTCGGTATGCGGCACGGCAAGGCCGTTTTTGAATATATCGGCTGCAAGCAGTATGGCCTGCTCGATCTTTACATATCCGGTGCAGCGGCATATGTTGTTGCGTATGGCCTGCTTTACCTCCGCTGGCGTAGGGCTGGAATTTGCATCCAGCAGCGCCTTTGCGCTCATCACCATGCCTGGTATGCAGAAGCCGCACTGCACTGCGCCGCACTCGGCGAAGGCGTACGCGTATACCTCGCGCTCACGCGGGGTAAGGCCCTCCACGGTGATAACGGACTTGCCCTCCATGCGGGAGGTGCGCTGTACGCACGCCTTCAGCGCCTTGCCGTCTATCAGCACAGTACAGGTGCCGCACGCGCCTTCGCCGCAGCCATCCTTGACGGATGTGAGTCTGAGCGTATCCCGCAGATAGTTGATCAGCTTAATATCCTCGTTTACCGTTACGCTTTTGCCGTTAACAAGGAATGTTGACATTGCCGTGTCCCTCCTCTTACAGGATATACGGATAGTCTTTTATCACTGCCAGTATGAAGGCCTCGATGCCCTTATCCAGTGGGTTGGGCTGATCCAGCGCATACTCTGCCGTGCTTCCATCCAGCCGCACGCGCACCTTGTTTTCGCCTGTAAGCATAAAACCGGGGTTCGTACTGTCGGTAAAATCACACTCATTTGCAAAGTAGGTGAGCTTATCCTTGTACGGTGCGCTGTCGTACGGGCAGAAGGTGGCGCAGTTGCCGCACTCGTTGCACATATAGTCGATGTGCAGTATCTGTTTGCCATAGCCCGGCACGTCTATTATGGCGTTTGCGCGGTTTGGGCATACCGTGGCGCAGCATACGCACACCGTATTGCAGGCGAGGCATTTCTCGCTTGGCGTGCCGCATTCGTTCAGCCGACCCTTGCGCAAAAGCGCCTTGTGATACTCTGGATATGCGGAAGCCGGAATGTCGTAGGTATACTCACCGCATATGGTGTAAGCGGCCTTCATCGCGTCCGCTATTCCCTCCACAACGGTGGCGGGGCCGCGCAGCGCGTCGCCCAGCACGAATACCTTGCCTGTATTGAACGCGGCATGTCCCTTATCGTCCACCTCCGCGCCATAGGCCCTGAGCGCGTCCGCGTCGGGATGCTCGCCCACTGCGGCTACGACCAGCTCTGCGGGAATCTCTACGTGCTGACCTGTACCCACCGGGGCGCGCCTGCCGGATGCGTCCGGCTCGCCAAGCGCCATGCGTTCGCATAAGAGCTTGCCGTCCTGCTGGTTTATGGGGCTGAGCAACTCGCAGAACTCCACGCCGTCCGCTATGGCCAGCATAAGCTCCTCCGCGTCCGCGGGCATGTATTTTTTGGTGCGCCGGTAAACCAGCGATACGCGTTCAACGCCGGACAGCCGTTTTGCCGCGCGCGCCGCATCCATCGCGCTGTTGCCGCCGCCGATGACTGCAACGCTTTTTGCACGGGGCAGCGTTTCGGCTTTGCATTTTGCGGCATGCAGGAAATCTATAACGTTAATTACGTTGCCGTCTATGGGCAGCTTTCCGCGCCCGGGCGCGCCGGTGGCAAGCAAAATGTAATCGCAGCTTGCGTTAAGCTCGTCAAACGAGGGGGCGGGAGAGCCGCAGACGAAATTTGCACCCAGCTTCTCGGCCAGCGCTACATCGCGGTCTATCGCGGCGTTCTCTATGCGGAATTCGGGGATCACCTCGCGCACTATGCCGCCGGGCTTGGTGCTTTTTTCATATACGGTAACGTCCGCTCCGCCGCGCGCAAGGAAGTATGCTGCCGCTATGCCCGCCGGGCCAGCGCCAATCACGGCGACCTTCTTGGGATTATCGCAGGCAAGCGGTTTGAGCGAATCAAGCAATTCAACGTATGCGTGCTGCACCGCGTCCAGCTTGCAGGCGCGTATATCCACAGGCGCTTCATAGAAGCTGCGCGTGCATTTATCCATGCAGCGGTGCGCGCAGATGGCGCCGGTGATATTGGGGAGCGCGTTTCGCTGTGCGATCAGCTTGAGCGCGTCAAGATATTGCCCCTTGCCGACAAGCTCTATATATTCCGGAGCGTCCTGTCCTATGGGACAGCCGCCCTTGCAGGGCGCCGTGAAGCAGTCCATCAGCGGCACTGCTTTATCCAGCTTGCGCTTGGGCAGCGGCTTTATGGGCTTTGCATTGTGCGCGTCGGTGCGCGCGGCCGTGCTGAGCGCAGCTATACGCTCACAGTCCACGCCGCCAAACGGCGCAAACGGTACGTCAACAAACAGCTCCGCAAGCTGGCTGAGGCGGCTGTATCCGCCAGGCTTTAGTATCGTAGTCGCCACGGTTATGGGCCATATGCCCGCTTCGAACAGTCCTTTTATATTGAAATAGTCCGCGCCGCCGGAATAGGATATGCGAAGCTTGCCGTCAAACTCGCGTGCGATGCGGTTCGCCATCTCAACGGTGAGTGGGTACAGCGCCCGGCCGCTCATGTACATTTCTTCGCTGGGCAGCTCGTTTGCCTTTACGTCAACGGGGAAGGTATTTGAGAGCTTCAGGCCGAACTCCAAACCGTGCTCCTGTGCAAGCGCAGACAACCGTGCAAACATCGGCACGGCGTCCTCATATTGCAGATCCTCATTGAAGTGATGCTCATCAAAGCAGATATAGTCATAGCCCATATCATCCAGCGTTTTGCGTGCAAACTCATAGCCGAGTATCGTGGGATTGCACTTTACAAACGTATTCAGATGCTTGGTCTCAATGAGGTAGCTCGCTATCGCCTCTATCTCCGAAGGCGGGCAGCCGTGCAGCGTGGATACGGTAACGCCGGAGCAGATATGCGGAGTTATGCAGTCGATATAGTCCGCATCGTCCGGGAACAGCGCTTTTGCTGCTGCAATGCACTCGGCCCATATGGGCGCAGCCGACGCGTCCTTCATGCCGTTTATGAAAGCATCCAGCTTTTTCGTCTTTATGCCTTCAAAATCATAGCCCACGGATATATTGAACATGAACCCGTCGCGGCAGCCAAGGCCGAAACGCTTGCTTATCAGCTTAAGCGCGACCCAAGCCTTGACATATTCCTCAAACGCCTGCGGCACGGTAAGCTCGGTGGACCATTCGCAGTTGTACCCTTCGTCGTTAGCAAGTATGCAGGGGCGGCCTATGCAGGCGGCAAGCTCCGCACCGTCCATCTTCTGCACGGTCTTCAGCTCAAAAAAGCGCGCGCCCGCAAAATACGCGGCTATTATGTTCTGTGCAAGCTGGGTATTGGGGCCGGCTGCGGGGCCGAACGGGGTCTCTATGCGACCGTCGAACAACGGCAGCGCCTTTTTGGTGTCCTTCACACGGTAGGGAGCCGCAACGTCGAATACCGAGCCGTATTTATCGTACTCGGCGAGGGTGCGGCGCATTAGCTTTTCAAAGGGGATCGGCGTCATTCTTTCGCTCATAGTGTGCCTCCTTAACCGTTGAGCTGGTTCCAGAGCTGCGCTGCGGATTCCAGCGTTTTTGCGTTTACAGCCTGCTCGTCTATGCCTATAAGCTCTCTGTCCTTCATCAGGAGCTTGCCAGCGCACATCGTGGTCTCACACTGGCGGCCGGTCATGCCGAATATCATGTGGCCGTCGATATTATCGGCCGAGAACGGCGTAAACGGCTTGTAGTCCATCACTATAACGTCCGCCGCCGCGCCGGGCTTTAGTATGCCGAGCGGCTCGTCGAAGTAGCGGGCGCATATCTCGCGGTTGCTGTTGAACAGCATCCCGGTCACCTCGCCCCATGCAACGTTGGGCAGGCAGGCGTTGTGACGCTGGATTATCAGCGCCACCTTCAGGCTTTCCAGCATATCAAACGTATATGCGTCGGTACCCATGCCCACAAGTATGCCGCGCTTAATCATTTGCAGAATCGGCGCGCAGCCCACGGCGTTGCCCATGTTGGATTCGGGGTTGTTCACAACCATTGTGCCGGTTTCCTTAATTATATCCATCTCGGCGGGGTTAACGTGTATGCAGTGGCCCAGCAGCGTCTTGGGGCCGAGTACGCCGTGGTTGAGCAGACGGTTGACCGGCCTGCAGCCATAGTTGCGCAGGGAATCATACACATCGTTCATGCCCTCGGCCACGTGTATGTGGAAGCCGGTCATGCCGTTGTTCTCCATGACGCAGCGCTCAAAGGTTTTGTCGCTCATGGTAAACAGCGCGTGGCCGCCGAACATGGCCTTTATCATGGGATTGTTCTGCTGTGCGCAGTGGCGTATGAACTCGCCATTTTCCTTGATGGCCTGCGTGCATTTTTCCTCGCCGTCGCGGTCGGATACCTCGTAGCACAGCACTGTGCGCACGCCCAGCTCCTTTGCCACCTCCTCGATGGCAAAAAGGCTGCCGGGAACCTCGCAATAGCTCGCGTGATGGTCGAACACAGTAGTGCAGCCGGTTTTAATGGAGTCTATGTAGGTGGTGTACGCGCTGCGGCGGGTAGCCTCCAGCGTAAGATGGCGGTCTATGGCCCACCAGGTGCCGTCCAGTATCTCGTAGAAATTGGTAGGATTGTTGCCCTTGATGGAAAGGCCGCGGGCGAGCGCGCTGTATATGTGGCTGTGCGCGTTGATGAATGCCGGCATTATCACAAGTCCCTTAGCGTCCACAAACTCCGCGTCCGGATACTTTGCGCGCAGGGCTGCGGTATCGCCAACTTCGATTATTTTTGTGCCGTCCACGGCCACGCCGCCATTTTCAATGTAGGGCAGCGCGCTGTCGCGCGTGATTACGCGTCCGTTAGCTATTACATACATGCCGATATCCTCCTGAATATGTGATGATACAGTAGTGTTCTGTCCAAATAAAAACGCACGAACAGAAAACGCGAAGTTTTCAGCCCGTGCGCAAAGCACTTCCTTACAGCCCGATATGCTTTTACTTAGCTGTATTCTATCAGACTTATATGTTAGATGCAATATCCGCGCGCCAAAAAGATTTTAGGTTACATAAAAAATATTTAGTTTATGTATTGAAAAATCGTGCGGTTATGATATTATTGATCCAGAGCTTATTGATTAAGGAGCCTTATGATGGACGACGCCACAATGAACATGCTTACGCGCCTTGCAAAGGCGGTGGCTTCGCAGTTTGGTGAAAATTGCGAGGTTGTGGTACATGACCTTACGTCCGGCGATCCGGAGAATACCATCGCTGCCATCGAAAACGGGCACGTATCCAACCGCAGCGCCGGACATGGCACTTCGCACATTGCGTTGGAAGCGCTCAAGGCGGATCCCTCCGAGCTGAAGGACCATTACAGCTACATAACCCAGACGGCGGACGGCCGTATGCTCAGAAGCAGTACGGTATATATTAAGGACGATGCAGGCTGTGCCGAGGCGATATTCTCCATAAACTACGACCTTACGGATCTTATGATGGCGCAGGGCACGATAAACGCGCTTATGCCAAACGGCGGCTCCGCCGCGGCGGAGCGCATACCTACGAATGTAAACGATCTGCTCGAGGACCTTTTGAACCAGTCCGTTGCGCTCATAGGAAAACCTGTCGCCCTTATGAACAAAGAAGAAAAGGTACGCTCCATACGCTTTCTTAATGATGCCGGCGCTATGCTTATTACCAAAAGCGGTGATAAGATCGCGAGGTTTTTCGGCATAAGCAAATACACGCTGTATTCCTATCTCGACGCCGGCGCCTGAACGGCCGCGCCGTTATGCTCACCATATGTATTTATTGAAAGGAAGGCATTATCATCATGGACTACGAACGCATCAAGAAGGCTGCCGAGAGCTGCCTGCCCGAGATGACGCGCTTTTTACGCGATCTCGTTAAGATACCCGGCGAGAGCTGCGGCGAGGAGGGCGTAATACGCCGTATCGCCAAGGAAATGGAGAACGTTGGCTTCGATAAGGTGGAGATCGACGGGCTGGGTAACGTATTGGGCTATATGGGCAAGGGCGAGCGCATAATGGCGTTTGACGCGCACATAGACACCGTTGGCCTGGGCAATATGTCCCTTTGGAAGTTCGACCCCTACGAGGGCTTTGAGACCGAGGACGAGATTGGCGGGCGCGGCACGTCGGATCAGCTGGGCGGCATAGTAAGCTCCGTATACGGCGCAAAAATAATGAAGGAGCTCTCGCTCATCCCCGAAGGCGTTCGCATACTGGTCACCGGCACCGTACAGGAGGAGGACTGCGACGGAATGTGCTGGCAGTACATCCATAACGTAGACGGCATAACCCCCGAATTCGTAGTTTCCACCGAGCCTACCGACGGCGGCATATACCGCGGGCATCGCGGTCGCATGGAGATACGCGTGGACGTCAAGGGCGTATCCTGCCACGGCTCCGCGCCGGAGCGCGGCGACAACGCCATATATAAGATGGCCGACATACTTCAGGACGTACGCGCGCTCAATGAAAACAGCGCGACTGACGCGGATGAGATAAAGGGCCTTGTAAAAATGCTGGAGCCGGAGTACAACCAGGAGCATTATGAGGATGCAAGGTTCCTCGGCCGCGGCACCGTAACCGTATCCCAGATATTCTATACCTCTCCCAGCCGCTGCGCCGTTGCGGACAGCTGCGCCGTTTCCCTCGACCGCCGCATGACCGCGGGCGAAACCTGGGATTCCTGTTTGGATGAAATACGCGCTTTGCCCGCGTGCAAAAAGTACGCAGACGACGTGAAGGTCTCCATGTATATGTACGACCGTCCCGCGTGGACGGGCACGGTATACGAGACCGAGTGCTATTTCCCAACCTGGATAAATAAGGAGAACGCAGCACATGTACAGGCCGTAGGCGATGCGTACAATGCCATGTACGGGGATAAGCGTATAGGCGCTAACGCCGCTGCACTTTCCAAGCGCGACGGCCGGCCGCTAATAGATAAATGGACCTTCTCCACTAACGGCGTTTCCATACAGGGACGCTACGGAATCCCCTGCGTTGGTTTTGGCCCGGGCGCGGAATCCCAGGCGCACAGCCCCAACGAGATAACCTGGAAGCAGGATCTTGCGGTATGCGCGGCGGTGTACGCGGCTATTCCCATGCTGTATAAGCCGGAGAACCGAACCGACGACGTAAGCCAGTTCCGCGCCGGCGGCACCAACAACAACATAAAATAAGGCGGCGCCTTAGATAATTATTTGGAGGAGCAAACACATGGGTAAGGTAAAACAGTACACCGATAAGCTGGACAAGCTGCATTTTGAAAACATGTACGAGGGCGACTTCTTTCTCACATGGGAAAAGACCCGCGACGAGCTTGAAGCCACCTTTGCCGTTGCGGATGCGCTGCGTTGTCTGCGCGAACAGAATATATCGTCCAAAATATTCGACAGCGGCCTGGGCATAAGCCTTTTCCGCGACAATTCCACCCGCACGCGGTTTTCCTTTGCTTCCGCGTGCAACCTGCTGGGTCTCGAGGTACAGGATCTGGACGAGGGCAAGAGCCAGATAGCCCACGGAGAGACCGTGCGCGAGACCGCCAACATGATATCCTTCATGGCGGACGTTATCGGAATACGCGACGATATGTACATTGGCAAGGGCAACGCCTATATGCATGGCGTGGTGGACGCGGTGACGCAGGGCTATAAGGACGGCGTGCTGGAGCAAAAGCCCACGCTCGTCAATTTGCAGTGCGATATAGATCACCCCACCCAGTGCATGGCGGATACGCTGCACCTGATCCATGAGTTTGGCGACATAGAAAACCTCAAGGGTAAAAAGGTCGCCATGACCTGGGCATACTCCCCCTCTTACGGCAAGCCGCTGAGCGTGCCGCAGGGCGTTATTGGCCTTATGACCCGCATGGGTATGGACGTTACGCTGGCATACCCCGAGGGCTACGAGGTGATGGAGGACGTAGTCAACGTTGCCCGCGGAAACGCCAGGCAGTTTGGCGGCAAATTTGAGATCACCAACAGTATGAGCGAAGCCTTCAAGGATGCGGATATCGTATACCCCAAGAGCTGGGCGCCGTTCAAAGCCATGGAGGAGCGCACCGTGCTTTACGGCAACGGCGACAGCGAGGGTATAAAGGCGCTGGAGAAGCGGCTGCTCGCACAGAACGCCAACCACAAGGACTGGGAATGCACCGAGGAAATGATGAAGCTGACCAAGGGCGGCAAGGCGCTGTATCTGCACTGCCTGCCCGCCGACATCACCGGCATATCCTGCGAAGCCGGCGAGGTCGCTGCAAGCGTGTTCGACCGTTACCGCGACCCGCTGTATAAGCAGGCCTCCTTCAAGCCCTATATCATCGCGGCGATGATATTCCTTGCCAAGGTAAAGGATCCCTCCGCCAAGCTCAAGGCATTGGAGCAAGCGGCCAAGCTGCGCCACAACGTCTGATCCTGTATTTTATACGGATGATCTTAAAGGGGGCGCAAGCCCCCTTTTGTTGCGTTTTTTGACGTTATAGCGTATGATGATGAAGCGGCTGTGCGGTATGCGCAGCGTGGAGTGAAAGAAGGACTATGGAATACTCGCGGCCTCCTGAAAAACGTTTGTTGGGAATCGTGCTGGTGCTGCTTAGCGCAGTGTGCTGGAGCACCTCGGGCTTTGCTGTGAAGCTGGTGGACTGGAGCGCACTGCCGCTTGCCGGATGGCGCGGCGGTGTAGGCGCGCTGTGCATATATTTGTTTATTCGGGCGACGGGCCGCAGGGTGGCGGTAAACAGGCGCTCCGTGGTGCTGGGCTGCGTTATATGCTTTACCAATATGATGTTCATGGTGTCCAATAAGCTCACCACCGCCGCAAACGCCATAGTGCTGCAATACACGGCGCCCATATTTCTCATAGTGATAAGCGCGCTGGTGCTCAAAAAGAAGTATTTTCGCCGTGACTATCTTGCGGTGTTTATCACGGTGATAGGCATAGCGCTGTTTTTCTGCGACGAGCTGACCACAGGCGGATTGTGGGGAAACATACTCGCGGTCGTGGATGGGCTGAGCCTTTCCTGTATGTATATGATAACCGGCGAATACGATGAGGAGCTGCGCCTTTCAGGCATATGCTTGGGCGCGACGTTCACCTTCATTATAGGCGCGCCGTTTATATTTTTTGTGCCCACAAACGTTACCGGTATATCCATACTTGCCGTGCTGCTCATGGGCAGCTTGCAGGTGGCGCTGCCGTACATGCTTTACAGCAAGGCCGTAAAATACTGTCCCCCGCTCGCTTGCAGTCTGCTGGGCAGCTTTGAGATAATACTAAGCCCGCTGTGGGCATATCTGTTCGTCGGAGAGTTGCCGGGGATATGGGCGGTTGGCGGAGCGATCGTGATAGTATCCACACTTGTGATATGGACGCTCGTAAACGCAAAATATGACGCCAAAGCTAAAACAGAGCCTGCTTATCAGGCAACGGAGCCAAACCAAGGCGGCTCCGCGGAGTAGAATATGAAGACCCTTCAGATGAATTACGGCCCCGGGGAGTTTTTCAAGTATGTGCTGCCGTCCACGGCGTCCATGCTGGTGTTTTCGCTGTACAATATGGTGGATGGCATGTTTGTGGCGCACGGCGTAGGCGAGGAGGCGCTGGCTGCGGTAAACCTCTCCATGCCGTTTACAAACTGCATATTCGCTTTGGCGGTGTTGCTTGCGGTTGGTACGTCCACCGTGGTGGCCATACATATAGGCCGGGGCGAGCTTGAATCAGGCCGCCGCATAGCCACGCTGAATACCATAGTGGTAGCGGTGATCGCGGTTACTATAAGCATACTTACACAGATATTTCTTGAGCCGATCGCGCTGCTGCTGGGTGCTACGGACAGTACCTTGGGCTACGTTACGGATTACCTTGGCGTGGTCAGCCGCTTTGCCATATGCTATATGGTATCCTACTGCCTCGAGGTGCTGATAAAGACCGATGGTTATCCGCAGCTTTCCACGGTAGGAGTGCTGTCCTGCTGCTTCACCAACATACTGCTGGACTACGTATTCGTAATACGTATGGGCTGGGGTGTGGCGGGCGCGGCGTGGGCCACGGGTATTGCCCAGGCAATTAGCTTTACGCTGTTTCTCACGCATTTTTTGAGCAGGCGCGCCAATATAAAGCCGCTGCTTGCAAAGCCGGATTTCTCGGTATATCGGCGCATACTGACGTTGGGCTTTGCGGACTTTGCCGCGGAGATATCGCTGGGGCTGATAGTGCTGCTTTTCAACCGTGTGATACTTGCGAAGATAGGTGAACATGGCGTGGTGAGCTTTGCGGTGGTAAGCTATGTGAATACTTTGGTGCTGATGCTTGCAACCGGCATAACGCAGGGTATGCAGCCGCTGGCCTCAATATACTACGGCATGAAGGAGCATAGACGCTGTGCGGGCTATTATCGCATGGGGCTTATCTCCGTATGCGCGCTGGGCGTACTGATGTTTATACTGTGCCAGCTTTTCGCGCCGTTCATCGCCTCGCTGCTGCTGGATGAAGGCAGCGCCGTGTTCGGATATACGGCGTACGCGCTGCGCAGGTTCTCCTTCGGGTTTTTGATATGCGGTATAAACATATGCACGGCGGGCTTTTTTACCGCCATAGAGCGGCCGTCGCGTTCCATGACGTTATCGCTGCTGAGGGGGTTTGTGCTGGTGGGAGCGTCCATGCTGGCGCTCGTGAGCATATTCGGCGGCGAGGGAGTGTGGTTCACCACGGGACTTTCGGAGCTGATGTGCCTGTTCGTGACCGCGGCGTTCATTCTGCGCTGGCGCAAGCAGGGAATGTACTAAGCGGCCCGCGTTTGCAGGCCGCCACAAATAATTGATAAGGTAAAAAATCGGAGTCAGCCGTCGAAGCGGACGGTCAGATCGTACAGCCGCACCAGGTTGGTGTAACGGGCCAGCGCGGTGTCAATTATGCCGTCCCACGATATAGGTATGCTGGCTTTAGCATGCTCACCGAGCCGGCGCAGCTTCTCAGGGTCGTTTGTATTGGCCATAAGTACGTTTGCAAGGTCTTCTGCGTCATCCTCGACGAGAAGGCCGGAGACGTTGTCCTCCACGACCTCCGCGGCGCAGCTGCCGCGCACCAGTACGCCGGGGGTGCCCATTGCGGCAGCCTCGCGCAGCACCATGGGAGCGTTATCGTAAAGCGAAGGGAATACGAACAGCGATGCGCGCTGATATAGTCCATCCAGCAGTGATACATCGGTTATATGTCCGGTATACACGGTGACGTCGGATATGCCGAGTTCCTCGGCCTTGGCTTTTATTGCGCCCTCGTCGGGGCCCTGCCCCGCAAGTACCAGCTTGAAGCGCTGGCCTCTTTGCTTTAGCAGCGCCGAAGCCTCCAACACGCGCCGAATATTCTTTTTCCAGTTTTGCTGGCCTACGAACAGCAGCACGGGGTAGTCTCCGCCCAGACCAAAACGCGTAATGGCGCTTTCCTTGTCCACATTGCGGCACGGCCTTATTTCGGTGCCGTTTTCCATCACCTTGATATCGCGCTTGTAGCCATACTCGTGCAGTACGTCCGCACTTGCGTCGCTCACCGCCCATACCTCGTCGCAGCGGTCGTAAAAATCGAGTATCACCTTTACGCCAAGCACGGCGATAAGCTCCATGCCCGTGGCGTTATAGAAATCGTCGTAATACTTGGAATGAAAGGTGCCCACTACGGGTATACGCTGCTTTGCTGCTATGCGCAGCGCCTCCTGTCCGGCAAAAAACGGAGTGTGAGCATGAACAATATCGAACTTAAGCATATTCATGCGGTCATGATAGTGCTTGTCCAGCACGGAAAGCCCCGCTTTGTACTGCGGGCTGCCGGGAAACGGCGTCCCCATAAAATCCACCAGCTCGAACTGGTAGCCGCCGCGGTAGCCGGTATTGGCCATGGGAGTTATTACGTAGCATTCATGACCTTTTTTGCTGATGTTGGTGGCATAGCTGTACACCACCCGGCCCACGCCGTCCACCACGGGCAGAAACGTATCAGAAAACTGAGCAATTTTCAAAGCCGCCACCCCTTCATAATATAGTCGTATGCCGATGACGATTATATCATCTATCTCGTATGCTTGCTACCGTATTTTTTGTGTGGCGTTTTCAAAAAGGACATGATATAATAATGCGTTATTTTCAGGGAAGGATAGTATTATGGCAACAAGAGAGCTTACGCCTTCGCAGATAAAGCTGCTGCGCTATGGCATAATGGCAGCGCTGTTCATAATCATCGCGCTGATAATATATGTTGGCATATCCAGCATACTGCCGGGCTTTTTTGATGTGCTGGAGCATGGCGACCAGGCCGAAACGGAGGCGTACATCCGCAGCTTTGGCAGCGTAAAGGGCGTTATGCTTGCGCTGCTGCTGCAATTCATCCAAATAATCAGCATACTGTTTCCGGGCGGCCCGATACAAATAGCCATAGGGATCATATTTGGCACCTTCCAGGGGCTGATAATATGCCATTTAGCTTATATAATGGCCAATATGCTGGTATTTTTGGCCGCGCGCCGTTTAGGGAGCGGCCTTGAGCGGCTTTTGCCTACCGGAGAAAGGAGCAAGGGCAAACTCAGCTTCATATCCGAGTCCGAGCATCCGTCATTTATGGTATTTATGGCGTGTCTGATGCCGTTTATGCCAAACGGGCTGGTGCCGTATGTGGCGGCAAAGACTAAAATAACCTTTGTACAGTTTTTTGCGGCGGTATACTTCGGCAGCATACCGTGTCTGCTCGTGCTGTGTGCGATAGGCAGCCGGCTGCTGAAAGGCGATATGTTATATGTTATCGTGCTGTGCGCGCTGCTGGCGGCATTTGTGCTGGTGATGTTTTTTGCGCGCAACTGGTTTTTTGCGTTGTCCGAGCGAATTCGCGTATGGTTTATAAAGCGATATCACGAGGGGCAGGAATAAAGTAAAGGGGAGTTTGCCATGAGTATACTAGAGGCGCTGATGCTGGTGTGTTTCGGCTGCGCGTGGCCTATATCCATAGCCAGGCTTGCAAAAAGCCGGGATTCCGGCGGCAAGAGCCCGCTCTTTGACGGTATAGTGATATTTGGATATATGGCGGGCATAGCCAACAAGCTGCTGCGCGGTGTGGACTGGGTGATGTGGCTGTATATGATCAACATAGCCGCAGTCACAACCGATCTAATACTGACGCTGCGTTTTAGAAAGTCAAAAGCGGTTATTAACCCCGCTGAAACCGACGGGCGTTGAACATATACAGGGCGATAGGGAGGACCGGATTTGAAGGTGAAGCTTACCGTAGTGCGCAGCGACTGCCGGTGCGGCTATTGCAAGACGGGCGATGAATTCATCGTGGAGGATGTCTGCCCGCCGATATGCCACGAGCTATGGAACTGTGCATACCCGATGCTGTACGCGCTTCAAAACGGCGCGGCGCTGGATCGTGACGGGGGAAGGGCTAAGGCTTTCGATGTTAAGTGCCCCGACGAAGGCAGGGTGACGCTGCACGGCGAGGCGATGGATTAGCCCGCACATACCGTGATGTTTGCAGCGGCGTGCGGGAGCGGAAAAAGTCATTGGCAGGTTCTGATTATATCATGTTGACATGCCAATTCGCATCTGCTAAAATAACCTAATGTCGGCAATGGAAACGTTGCCCGGCGTAAATACAGGGGGCGAGTTCGCGTACGGTATGCGCCTGTAGCTCAGCAGGATAGAGCAACGGCCTTCTAAGCCGTAGGTCCCGGG
>CAZXRQ010000007.1:0-41114 GCA_964642795.1 uncultured Oscillospiraceae bacterium
CATCCTCAAGGAGATCGGGCCCGAGAAGATCAAGGTCATCAAGGTCGTCCGCGAGATCACCGGTCTGGGCCTCAAAGAGGCGAAGGATCTGGTCGACGGCGCGCCCAAGCCCGTAAAAGAAGCCGCTCCCAAAGAGGAGTGCGAGAAGATCGCCGCCCAGCTCACGGAAGTTGGCGCTGTCGCAGAGATCAAATAATCCTATACCGTACATCAATAGGCCGTCCTTCGGGACGGTCTGAGACTGTCGATAAACCCCGGGATTATTAAGGGCCGACGCCCTTAATGTTAAATCCGGTCTGGCGACCGGTGCGGCAGACCGGAAGGAAAATCGTAGATTTTCCCTGTTCTTCTCAGGCTTTGCCGCCCGGGAGCCAATAGGCGCAGCCTATTGGCGAGAGGCAAAGACTGTAAGCTCGAAAAAGTCAAAATTGACTTTTTCGAAAGCTTGAGGCCGTCCTTCGGGACGGTCTTTTTTTCGCACATGCAAAAAGACCGGCTTGTCAGCACGCGCCGCCGTGTGCTACGCTAAAATCGAAACTCGCGCTTGGAGGCAAAATATGAAGATGGTCGAATATGGCGGTGAAAACACGCAGGTGATAATGCTGCTGCATGGAGGCGGGCTCTCCTGGTGGAACTACCGCGCGGAGGCGGAGCTGCTGAAGGAGCAATACCATGTTACGCTGCCCATTCTGGACGGCCATGCGGACAGCGGCGCCGCATTTACCAGCATAGAGGACAACGCGCGCGAGCTTATCTGCTGCATCGACGAACGCTTCGGCGGTCATGTACTGGCAATAGGCGGCCTGTCCTTGGGCGGGCAGGTGCTGGTAGAGATGCTTTCCCAGCGCGGGAATATATGTAAATATGCCATCATCGAAAGCGCATCGGTCATCCCCGCGCCGCTGACCGGAGCGCTGACTGCGCCCGCGTTCGGCATGAGCTACGGGCTGATCAAAAAGCGATGGTTTTCACAGCTGCAATTCAAGGCGCTGAAGATACAGCCCGCCCTGTTTGAGGATTACTACCGCGACTCCTGCAAAATAGAAAAACAGGACATGATACGTTTTTTGGAAGCCAGTTTGGCATATTCCATAAAGCCGGAGTTGGAATACGCCACGGCAAGCGCGCTGATACTCGCCGGCAGCAGGGAGCAAAAGCGTATGCTCCGCTCCGCCGATATGCTGCACGCCGCCCTCCGCGGAAGCCGGCTGCGACTTCTGGACGGCTATAATCACGGCGAGCTGAGCCTGGATCGTCCTCTGGCATATCTGGAGATGCTGCGCGGCCTGCTTACGGGCACACACTGACCAACAGGGCATATAAAACGCCGCCTGCCAAAACACTTTAGGCAGACGGCTTCATATTTGCGAAATCCAACGGCAGCCTATTTTGTAAGCCTTCTTGCGCGCCGCGTGCTGGCAGCGCGAAGATATCCGCCCTTTTGCGTTTTAATGTCGCTCACCGTCACCATCACGTCCGGCACGGTAGCGCTGATTAGATCCAATACCTCGTTTTGCAGCTTACGCTTTATGGTGATAAGCAGCATATAGTGTTTATCGTCCAGCCCCTCTATCTGCATCTCGGATACGCCGTAGCCGTTTGCGCGCAGGGTCTTGGTGAGCTTATAGCTATCGTCCTGCGTCATGACGATGGCCTGCACGCTGCATAGGCCGAATGCCAGGCGCTCCTCCAGCCAGCTTCCTAAATAGTTGCCCACGGCAAACGCCACGCAGAACACCACTACCTTTATAAAGTCCTCCTGATAGCCCACCAGCACGCTGCCGGTAACTATGAGCCACAGCAAATTCTCCAGCACCGCTATAAGGGAGCCTGTAAGCCGCTCGCCCCGGTTGATGAGCACGAGGCGCAGCGTAGATACCGCCACCTCAGCTATCTTTCCGAAGAAAATAAACAGATATACCCATATCGTCTTGGCGCTGCCAAATGCAATAAGTGCATCGAAAAAGCCGTCCATAACAAATACCTCCAATCGTATTTTCACACAAAACAAACGTCAGCATGAGAGCTTTCCCATGCTGACGCGGGCTTAGCCCGCAAAAAAATGCCGCGCACCCGCCTTTCGACAGGCCGCTCCCGGGCGGGATAAGGGCAGGTGGCTCTTGCCAGGCTCTCCCGCGGCACACCGGCTTTTCCGCTTAATGCTGCTTCCGTCAGGACCTGACATGGTTCACAGACGCCGGTTGCACGGGACCCGACCGTCAACGCTCCAGCGCCGGTATCAGACCCCGCAAGCGTCAGCCTCGAGGCGGGAATTAGGCCCTGCTGCAGCGGATTGCAGGTACAGGACACCGCTAACTTCCCGCTTAGCGCGGCAAATTGCATGACGCTTGTCGTTGCTTATTATAATGCAGCAAGCCCTGGCAGCGCAACCCAAAAACTGTGAACTGTTTGGGAAGACCGCAGCGGGCAAAAAAACAGCCCCTCTTTAGGAGGGACTGTTAAAACACGATTTGGTACTGAAAGGGGTTCAGCGCCACTGCCATGTTTATCACTTGCAAGCACATTATAACCCAGACGGCGGGGCTTTTGGTTACAAAAGTATTACGATATACTTAAACTTTTATTGAGTTTGCATTTAATTTATGTGTAAGCCAGCCATACGCTCCTTTACGAAGCCTATAAACGTGCGTACCGCAGGCGCTTGATAATGCTGGCGCTCAACGGCTATCCCCACGCGCCTGCTCGTTCCTGACAGCGGCACAGCCATGATATTATCACGCGGGATCCCCTCCATCAGCAGCTCCGGCAATATGGTCACGCCCAAGCCCTGCCGCACCATTGCAACGGCCGCATAGTCGTCGCTCATCTCCATGCTGATATGCGGCGAAACTCCCGCCGCGTCAAAAAGCTTTCCTATATCGTAGTCCGTGCCCTCCGCAGGCACAATAAACGGTTCGTTGGCTATATCCGCCGCTGTGAGCACGCTTTGACCTGCGAGCGGACTGCCCGCGTTCACCACGGCAAGCAGCCTGTCCTGAAGCAGCAGCCGCACCAAAAACTCCGGCCGCGACGGCAGCGTTACGAAGCCGCAGTCTATCCGCCCCTCGCTCAAAGCCTCCTCCACATCCGCATAGCTGCCGCTCATAAGCGCAATTTCCACGCCGGGATACAGCGCGCCAAAATCCCGTATTATCGGCGGCAGATAGTTTATGGCTATGCTGGATATAGTGCCCACCCGCAAAGTGCCGCGAAGCAATCCCCGCACATCATCCGCAACGTCCATAACGTCCTTTTCCGCAGCGAGCATACGCTTTACATACGGCAGCAGCGTTTCTCCATCGCCCGTCAGCGTAACGCCGCCCTTGCCACGTATCAGCAGCGGGAAACCCAGCTCCTGCTCCAGCGCAGCCACAAGATGGCTTACGCCGGACTGCGTATAGCCAAGCGCCTCCGCCGCCAGCGTAAAGCTTCTATACTGTGCGGCCGCCGCAAACGCCCTGTATCTCCCGTATGCCATATGCCCTCCTTTATATGAGTTTTGTTCATGTTACGTATTAAACTTCGTCGCTTTACTTGTGGATAATAGCACACTATAATGTTTGCGGCAAGTAGATAATTATAACATATCGGGGGGCGCTTTTATTATGGAAGAAAACGTCAATCGGCGTCCGGCGACGCTGGATACCGCCACACGAAAAAAGCTGCCCAAGCTCGCAGGCGCCTGCATTTTTCTTGTAGTGTTCCTGCTGTTTTTTGCCATGTTCACCGTGCCTATGGGGCTTTCCAACGCGCTGAATACGCTGATGAACACAGCGTACCGTCTGCTGGTCGATACCACGCTGTATATCATGGCTATCGCCGTACTCGCGGGCGCGATATCGGCTCTGCTGTCGGAGTTCGGCGTTATCGACCTGCTCAACCGTCTGCTCTCCCCGCTCATGAAGCCGCTCTTCGGTATGCCGGGCGCGGCCTCGCTGGGCATAGTTACCACGTATCTTTCCGACAATCCTGCAATACTCACGCTGGCGGACGATCCCGAATACCGCAAGTATTTCAAGGCTTATCAGATCCCCGCGCTTACCAACCTCGGCACGGCGTTCGGTATGGGGCTGATCGTGACCACATTTATGCTGGGCCTTGGCAGCGGCGCCGGAGCCCATGTGGGCCTTGCGACGCTGTGCGGCAACCTTGGCGCGTTCATTGGCAGTATACTCAGCACGCGGCTTATGCTGTACTTTACCGGCAAGGCGCTGGGGCGCACCGCCGATGCGCCGGAGCTTCCGCAGGCCGCCGTAAAAAAGAAGGAAAACGATGACGGCTCCGCCTGCTGGCTGCGCGTGATTGATGCGCTGATGGCGGGCGGCAAAAAGGGCGTTGCACTGGGTCTCGGCATAATCCCCGGGGTGCTGATAATATGCACGGTGGTAATGATGCTTACCAACGGCCCGTCGGACGCCGGCACATATACCGGCGCGGCGTATGAGGGCATAGGGCTGTTACCGCTTGCTGCGAGCAAGATCGATTTTATTATGCAGCCTCTGTTCGGCTTTTCCAGCGCCGAGAGCATAGCCGTTCCCGTTACCGCTTTGGGCTCCGCGGGCGCCGCGCTGGGCGTTATCCCCGCGCTTATATCCAGCGGCCATGTGGACTGCAACGACATAGCGGTGTTCACTGCCATGTGTATGTGCTGGAGCGGCTATCTCAGCACCCACGTTTCCATGATGGATGTGCTGGGCTGCCGCCGCTTTACCGGCAAAGCGATACTGTCACACACGCTGGGCGGAATACTCGCGGGCGCTTCCGCGCACTGGCTTTTCATGCTTTTTACACTTATATAGGCGCACCGTTTCAAGCAGGCATGTTGTTTTTCCTCCTCCGTGCCCGCCGGCGATTGTATTATGCGCGCTGCGTGCTATAATTGACTGCATAAAAGCATTGCGGAGGTTATTATGGGATTCAATACTGGCAGACCAAAACCTTATTACTCTAAATATGAAAAAATCGAAGTCAAAAACTCCGGCTGGTTTGACGTATTCCGGCTGCCACACGACGTATACACGATTTGTGAACACAGACATTTTCAGGAGGTCAACCTCTACCTTATAGTCGGCAGTGAGCGGGCGCTGCTGCTTGATACGGGGCTAGGGATACGCGACCTGAGGCCGCTCGTACACGAGCTGTACAGCGGAGAACTCATCACCGTGAACAGCCACTTTCATTTTGACCACATCGGCAACAACCACGACTTTGAGCCGGTATACATATATGACGATCCCCTTGCAATAAGCATAGCCGGGCACGGTGCGCCGCGCGAAGCGCTGGGCAACCAGCTGGACGAGGAGATGTTCTTCCCGTCATATCCCGATGGGTTTGATCCTGCAGCCTTCAGCATACGCCCGTACAGCTACAAGCTGATGCACGAGGACGATGTATTCGATCTGGGCAATCGGCAGCTGCGCGTTATCCACACACCGGGCCACAGCAACGACTGCATCATGCTGTATGACGAGAAAAACGGCATCCTCTTTGCCGGCGATATGTTCTATACGGGCGCGCTGTATGCGCACATGGACTGCGGTGAGTTTGGCCGCTCCGAGCCTGTCGCCTATCTCGAATCGCTGCGCAAGGTGCTTTCCATAGTGCCCGAGGATACCGCGGTATACTGCTCGCATAACGATTTTATCGTAAGCACCGGCCAGCTGCGTGCGGCCGCGGATGCGTTTGACTTCATACTTTCCGGCGGCGCGGGCGCAGATCTGGCGGACGTCACCTCCGCACACGAGTACCTTGAGGCCGGCAAACCGCTCAAGCGTTATATGTTCAACGGCTTTTCGATAATCTGCCGCGACGAATAATCGCTATGTGTACAGCCCAGCCGCCCGGCATGACCGGACGGCTGTTTTTTACCGTTATACTTTTTTATCACCCCGCGGGTGTACGCTTACCGCCCGCAGGAACACTGGATGTTCCCGGCAATTATCTCCTTCCAGTCGCCTATCGCATCATGCGTCCAGCAATCATCGGCGCCGGCGGCCTCGCGCATGGTCAGCGCAAGTATATAGCTCAATTCCTCTACCGTCGCTCCGGCCTCCAGCGCACCCTTGAAGTGCTTGAGCACACAGGGCTTGGAGCGCCCCTTTATGGAGAGCGCAAAGCAGATGAATTGATAGGTCTTTTCGTCGATAGTGCGCTTTTGAGCATACAGCCGGTCCAGCTCGTCGAGCTTTTCCGAAAATTCCGGAAAGAATTCCTCCAGCATTCTCATTTTTGCTCACCCCTTATTCTTTGCAGCAGCGCCATAACTTCATCGGTATTGAGCGCCCTGCCGAGGGAAACTACCTTGCCATCCACGACCAGCGCAGGCGTCGTCATAACTCCGTAGGCTGCTATCTGCGAAAAAACCGTTACGTGGTCGATGGAAGCGTCCATGCCCAGCCTTTCCAGCGCCTCCTTTGCTGCCGCCTCCAGGGCATTGCATTTAGCGCAGCCTGTTCCAAGCACCTTCACGCTTGCTCCCTCGGCATTTGCGATCTCCGCCTTTGCCATGCTATCGGCGTCGCAGCTCCCACAGCAGCAAGCGGACGCGCCCTCCTTGTGCTTTTTAGTAAACAATTTCATAAAAGTATCCTCCTAAATAATGATGGGTTGTATTGCATTAAAAAAGTAACCGATTAAAATTATCCCGGCAATACATATGCCGATAAACAACGCCAGCAGCCGCGGCTTGACCGCCCTTCGCAGCATAATTAGGGAAGGCAGGGACAGCGTAGTGACCGCCATCATAAACGACAACACCACGCCGAGCAGCGCGCCCTTTCCCAGCAGCGCCTCCGCTATGGGAATAGTACCGAATATATCCGCATACATCGGAACACCCAGCAGGGTCGCCAGCACCACGCCAAAGGGATTGCTGCCGCCCAGCACCGCGGCCACCCATTCTTCGGGGATCCAGTTATGGATAACGGCGCCTACGCCTACCCCGATCAGGATGTACGGAAATACCTTTTTGAAGGTGGCAAGCAGCTGCTCCTTGGCGTAAACAAATCTATCTTTTCTTGAAAGGTCTGGCGATTCGATATCCACGCTGCCCGCAGAGCGTATAAAGCTCTCGACATAGTTTTCCATATGCAGCCTTTCAATCAGCGTTCCGCCAGCCACCGCGATCATCAGTCCTACGAGCACATATATGACCGCGACTTTTGCGCCGAATATGCTCATAAGCAGCAGCAGCGAGCCAAGATCCACCATAGGCGAGGATATAAGGAAGGAAAAGGTCACGCCAAGCGGCAGACCCGCGCTGGTAAAGCCTATAAACAGCGGAATGGACGAGCAGGAGCAAAACGGCGTTACCGTACCGAGCAGCGCGGCTATGCAGTTTGCACCAACGCCGTGAAAACGCCCAAGTATCCTTTTGCTGCGCTCCGGCGGGAAATAGCTCTGGATGTAGCTGATGATGAATATAAGCAAGCACAGCAGCGCAGTTATCTTGATAACGTCATATAGGAAAAAATGTGCGCTGCCCACCCATCTGTTTGAAATATCCATGCCAAGCGTCGAAAGGCCAACGCCTATCAGATCGTTCAGCCATCTCATTCCGAGTATTTGGTTTTGGAAAAAGTCCCATATCGCGCCAAGCGTCTGCATCGCGTTACTCCCCGCTTTTATCAAGCCATATCAAATCCGTTTTTTTGGATGTATTGTGTCGAAAAAAAGCCACCTCACCCGGGATGGCGTGTATCATTTGCAGCAGTCGCACTCCGGCGCTTCGCTATGCGAGGTAGCTTCCCTCAGCAGCGCCAGCGCCCTTTCGCTGCCCGCATCGCTTATGCGGTAATGCGTCCATTTACCCTCCTGCCGGCTATCCACAACGCCGGACTCGCACAGTATTTTCATGTGGTAGGAGAGGGTGGACTGCGGCATATCCATTTTTTCAATAAGTACGCAGGCGCATTTCTCGCCGCCGCGAAGCAGCTCTATGATGCGCAGCCGCTTTTCGTCGCAAAACGCCTTGAACACCCTTGCGTGATCCTCGTATACCGTCGCCATGCGAGCACCTCAAATCCAATTTACTTGATATAAGCATAAGTCTTATATCAAAAAAAGTCAATATAAAAATCGCAGGCAGCCAGCCTGTTCAGGCAAACCGTATTCCGTGCCCCGGCCCGGTATGCCGGTTTCGTCCGCTTCGTCCGCCGGCCAAAAACGAAAAACGGCAGCGTCCGCAATTTTCGACAGCTGCCGGGATCAACGGGGCTTTGGGCCTTTACTCCCACTCTATCGCGTCTACGCTTACGAGGTACTCCTCCTCAAAGTCCAGATAGTCCTCGCACAGGCGCATACAGTACGCCTTGTAGTCCGGGAAACGCTGCTGCATGGCGGCAAACATCGTATCGTAGGCGTCGTCGTCGTCATACACGCCGTCGCCTATCGAAGCCATGTATTTTTCATCCAGCTCGAGCATGACGTCCACCGCGGCGGGCAATGTGTCCGCCATAAAAGCAAAGTCTCCCTCTTTATTGAATTTGTCCAGTATATATGCGCGCATCGCGCCGCGGTCTATCGTATCTGCCACAGCTATTCTCCTTTGTTTTGCATTATTCTACTATTTCAAACCGTACGGCGGGCAGTCTGCGCTGCAGCCGCACTATAATATTATCCGTATTTTTGGATTGCACGGGGCTTGCGCCCATCACTATCGTGCGCACATTATGCTCCTTGGCGTATTCCACCAGAGCGTCGTCCACATCGTCTGCGCGCAGCAGCGTAAGCTCCGCGCCTGCAAGCTGCGCCGCGGTAAACAGATACTCTATGGCGTCCGCTTCATACGGCGTACCCATAAAGTTGCGTCCCGTATGCACGCAATGTACAACGTGCATCTGCACACCGTCCTGTATAAGCTCCATGCCGCGGGCGATAAGTTTTTCACAGGAGCGCTGGTTGGTCACACAGACCATCATTGCGATCGTTCCGTCATTCATCCTGCTTCAACGCTTCCTTTATTTTATTGGGCAGCTCCGGGCAGCTGAAGTTGCTTAGCAGCTCCGCCGCCTGCGCCGCAGTATCCGCTACGGCATACATGCCGCGATAGGCTCCGTTCATAAAGCCCTGCTCGACGAAAACATCCAGCTGCTTCAGCAGTGCGTCATAATAGCCGCCGGTATTCAGTATGACCACCGGGGCGCTTATATACGCAAGCTGGTTTAACGTAAGCACCTCAAGCAGCTCCTCTAAAGTTCCTATGCCCCCGGGCAACGCAATATACGCATCGCTGAGCTTTTCCATGGTGGCCTTGCGCGCGTGCATATCCGCGGTGATTATCAGCTCCGCACAGTGCGGATAGGCTATCCCGGGCTGGTTGAGCTTTTCCGGTATAACGCCCACCGCACGGCCGCCCAACTCGGTAACGCCGCGCGCTACGGCGCCCATCAGCCCTGTGCTGCCGCCGCCGAATACCAAAGCAGTCCCCTGGGCCGCAAGCAGCCTGCCCAGCTCATAGGCCTCGTCAATATAGCTCTTGGCGATATCGGAGCTGGATGCACCGAATACGCACACGCTTTTTACGCCCCCAGCATATTTATCCATCAGCTTGATTATACCATATTGCCGCCGCCGGGCCACCCGCTAATTGTGACAAATGTTGAAATAATATCAAAACTGCCGGCGCTCGCCCGATATTCCTCCGTCCGGCGTACGCAAGACGCGTTGTATTCAAACGCATATAATGCTATTATTTATTTTGATACACGGGTATACTGCTTGCGTCAAAGCGCAGCAGGATGCTATCATGCTTTTATCAGAAGAAAAATCTGAGGAGGTCGTAAAGTGCAGGATTTTTTTGACGCCCAGCTTAGGGCGGAACAGCGAGGCGGCAACTATGCCGTAGTCACCATAGTCAAGACCGGCGGCTCCACGCCGCGCACCAGCGGCAAGATGCTGGTATATCCCGACGGCACTACCGAATGCACCATCGGCGGAGGCGCCGTGGAGCGCGCGGCTGCCGAGGAGGCCGTAAAATGCATCGAGCGTGGCGAAAACGCCTTCCGCGAATATGACCTTGCCGCGGCCAACAAAAACCTTGGTATGATATGCGGCGGCAACATGAGTGTGCTGATAGAGGTATTCACCCCAAAGCCGCTGCTGATAATGTGCGGCGCAGGCCATGTGGGCGGCGCGCTGATAGACCTTGCCCACTTCCTTGGCTTCTCCGTGACGCTTGTGGACAACCGGCCGGACGAGCTCATTGCAGAGCGCATAGAAAAGGCCGACAATTTTGTGCATGTGGAGGATTTTTATTCCGAGCTTGCAGCGCTCAGCGTGCCGGCAGGGGCATATTTCGTGATAGCCACCTATGGCCACAGCTGCGACGGTGAGGCGCTGGGGGCGGCCCTGCAAAAGAACGCCGCCTATGTCGGCATGATAGGCAGCCATGTAAAGATCGACACGCTGTTTGCGCGTCTCAAGGACAAGGGCGTCACCATGGAGCAGCTTGAGGCCGTATATACCCCCATCGGCCTGGATGTGGGCAGCGAGACCCCGGAGGAGATCGCGCTCGCCATTATGGCTGAGATAATGGCCGTGCGCAACCATGGCAGCGGCGAGCATCTCCGTGACAAAAAGCGCCGCGGGGAAAAATAGCCGCTTTCACCCGGCGGTTTACATGATATTCGAGGTGTAGTTATGGTATTTTTGTATGTTGGCCTGGCGCTGCTGGCGCTTGCCGCTGTACTGTACGGCTCAGCTTTGATGATGTTCCGCTATACGTTCATAGGCCTGCACGACCACACCCGTGAGGAGGCGCGCTTCTACGAACATATGGAAAAGGGGCCGTTAGCCGCAGATATCCCCCGCATGAAGGAGGGGAAGGCCGCGCTGGCCGCCACCCCCTGCGAGGAGCTGTTCATAACCAGCTTCGACGGGCTCAAGCTGCGCGGCAGGCTGTACGAGCAGCCGGGCGCAAAGGCCACCGCCATACTTTGCCACGGCTTCAAGAGCTTTGGCGAGCACGACTTCTACTGCATAGCTCCTATATACACAAGGCTGGGGCTCAACGTACTGATAATTGACCAGCGCGCCCAAAACAAGAGCGAGGGCAAGTACATGACCTTTGGCATATTTGAGCGGTTCGACGTGCGGGACTGGGCAGGCCTGCTGCTTACTCGCTATGGCGCGGCGCATAAAATAGCCCTGCACGGCATATCCATGGGCTGCGCTACCGTGGTGATGGCCGCCGCCATGCCCGATATGCCCAATCTCGCCTGCTTGGTTGCGGACTGCGGCTATGCCACCATACGCGGCCAAATGCACCAGTCCATACGCGATATGTTCCACCTTCCGCCATGGCCGCTTGTGAATATCGCCGCGGGCATATGCAGGCGCAAGGCCGGCTTTTCCATCGACGACGCTTCGCCGCTTGAATCGGCAGGCTTGCTGAGAGCGCCTGCGCTGTTCGTCCACGGCGACGACGACACGTTCATACGGTCGGACAACAGCCGCGCCGTACAGGCCGCCTGCGCATCCAAGAGCGAGCTTCTGATAGTGCCCGGCGCAGGCCATGCGCAAAGCTGCCTCGTAGCCCCTGAGGAATACGAAAAACGCGTAACGCGCCTTGTAAAAAGCTCCCTGTAAAGCAACGCAAAACGGCGGCCGGTCAGCCGCCGTTTTTATATGCCGTTATGCCTGCCCCGTCGTTATATCCTCCCCGCCAAACAAATATGCGCAAACTCCGTCTGCTATACCCTTCGCAAGCAGGCGCTGATAGGCTTCATCCGTCAGCTTTGCCTCGTCCTCCGAGTTGGATAAAAAGCCGCACTCCACCAGCACGCTGGGCGCCGCTCCCTTGCGCAGCACGAAATAATCGCCAGGGTTAGCATCGCGCCGCCCCTGTCCGGTTATGTCCGTTACCGCGTCTATCACGCATTGCGCCAGTATCCCCCCCTCATCGGAGCCCTGCATGTAGTACGCCATGCTGCCGTGCACACTGCAGTCGGTAAACTTGTTCATGTGCACGCTAACGACCACATCCGCCTCCGGCATGGCGATTATACGGCCCCGCGCCGCCATATCCGCCTTTTTGGTATCGCCCAGCGCGTCCACGGTCTCCCGCGTCATTATCACCGTTACGCCGCGCCGCTCAAGCTCTGCCTTCAGCAGCTGTGCCACGGTTAGATTCAGCCCGGCCTCCACCGTACCGTGCACTCCCACCGCGCCGCCGTCCGGGCCGCCGTGTCCGGCGTCCACCACCACCGTATACTTCCCCGCTGCGACGGATACCGCTTCCTCCGCGCCCAATAGTCCGGCCGCGAAAGCGCTCGCGGCGACCAGCGCCGCCGCAACGCAAAGCGTATTTATACACTTCTTAATTATTTTGCGCGCCATTTGATACCCCTTTGGCCTCGGCCGTCGACAAAAAGTAGTGCGTCTGCGCGTCACCCGGGCTGCCGCACAGACGCTCTATAGTCCTATGCCGTCGCGCGCGCGTTTATTACACCCGCAGCCGGTCGGGCGCATTGCTCGACGCGGCAGCGCCACACCACCCTTTCCAAGCCGCCAAAAGAAAATATCCACACATTCCACATAGATATCCACATTCCACTGCCAAAACAACCGTGATAATTAGGCTACTTGTCCACATACGCGTCGAAAAAATACGTGTTAATTGTTTACATTTTTGAATTATTCTGACCATTTTGCTTAAAAGCTCATACAAAAAATCGGCCATCCAGCCGATTTTTAAGCGGGTCAGATCAGCGTCAAAGCAGGCTGTGCGTTTAGCTCCAGCCCGGCGCGGCAGCCCGCAAGCAGCGCATAATGCCCCGCGCAGCCTATCATGGCGGCATTATCGGTGCACCAGGCCATATCCGGGCGGCAAAAGCGCAGGCCGTTTTCATCGCAGGCACGCTGCATAGCCTCCCGCAGCACAGTATTCGCGCTTACGCCGCCCGCCAGCGCAAGGGTATCGCTTTTGCAGTCCATCGCGGCGCGAAGCGCCTTTAGCGTAAGCGTCTCCACCACGCAGCGTTGAAAGGAGGCGGCTATATCCGCCTTGTTCAGCGTATCGCCCCGCTGCCCGGCGTTATGCAGCAGGTTTACCACCGCCGTCTTTACGCCGGAAAAGCTCATATCGCAGCCCGGGCCGCGGTTGAATGGCGAGGAAAAGTCGAATGCGTGCGCGTCCCCCTGCTGGGCGAGCTTCTCCAGCTCCGGCCCGCCGGGATACGGCAACCCCAGCGCGCGGGCAATCTTATCAAACGCCTCCCCCGCCGCATCGTCGCGCGTGCGGCCCAGCAGCGTAAAATCCGCATAGCCGTTTACGCGTACGATATGGCTGTGCCCGCCGGAGGCCACAAGGCACACGAACGGCGGTTCAAGCTCCGGATAGGTTATATAGTTTGCGGCTATATGCCCGGCTATATGGTTTACCCCCGCAAGCGGAAGATCCATCGCCAGCGCCAACCCCTTGGCATAGCTTACCCCGGTGAGCAGCGCGCCCACCAGCCCCGGGCCGTACGTTACTGCAACGGCGTCGATATCCCGCATACCCAGCCCCGCCTTGTCCAGCGCGTCCGCGGTGACCCGACCTATCCTTTCCACATGGCTGCGCGAGGCCAGCTCCGGCACCACGCCGCCATACTTGCGGTGCAGCGGTATCTGCGTATGCACGCTAGCCGAAAGCACCCGCCGCGCGCTAACCACGCTTGCGGCGGTCTCGTCGCAGCTGGTCTCTATGGCGAGCAGCAGCGGCTCAGGCTTGGCTATGTAGCGCGCAAGCCCGGCCTGCGCTGCCTGTTCATAGCTCATTGCCCGTCCTCTCCGCCGCGCTCGCGTCTGATCTGATCCAGCAGGTCGCGGTCGGCCTGCCTGTCGCGGCGGTATGCCGCCCTGCGCGCCGAATGGGACAGCATATTCAGCACTATCATGGGTATCACAAACAGCAGCGCAAACCGCACAATTATGTTGAAGAACAGCCGCTCCGGGCATATACGTATCATACGGCAGGTGTTGTAATCCATCAGCCACAGGTCGTTGGTAAAGAACAGGTGGTGGAACTCCGTCCAGAAGGAGTTGAAGTCCAGCAGCATCCATATGCCCGCCGCTATAAACACCGCTACCAGCAGCCAGGTGGCGGCTATGAATCCGCCGCCCAGCGTGCGCAGGGTATCCTTGCGCATCATAAACGCGATAAGCACTATCAGCAGCGCCGCCGCTATAAGCCCGTATGCACGCACGTCCTTGCAATCCTTGTACAGATCCCGCACGTCCACCATATGCTCACGCTCCTGATCGTTATACATGGATACGGCGCGGCCGTTTTCGCTGACCTCAAGGTCTATGCTGCCCACGCGGTCCTCCATGTAGTCGATAAGCCGCATCCACGCAGCTACGATATCGTCGGTGGGTATGCCTATGTCGCTTGACACATCCAGCTTGGTATACTGCTTATAAAACCAGCTCTCGTCGTTTACCACATATTGCAAACAGGAAAACAGCAGCGCGAATACTATCAACAGCGACGCTATAAACGCAAGTATCTTCGAAAGAAATTTCTTCAAGCTTCTACACCCTCCTCGGCAGCGCACACAGCGCATGATCCAGCGCGGCTATCGCCGCTATCTCCTCCTCCTGCGCGCCCAGCGCGAGCAGCCGCGCCACCCTCCGCCTCGGCAGGCGGTTCAGCGCCAGCAGCGCGGAAAACACCACGTGCGCATGGTCGCTTGCAAGTCCCTCGCGCCTCGCCTCCGCCGTATACGAGCCCAGCTCGTCGTAGCACAGCCGGCAGGAGCATTCTATCGTATCCGTATCGCCCGCGAGCGTTATGCCGTACAGCTCCGCGCTCGCGCAGGCCGCCTTCAGGCGAGTGCTCACCGTATACAGCCCCGCCTCCGCCGCATCGTCCCCCGCGGCAAACGTAAGCTGCCTGTACGGCGCCACCGCGTAGTGTGCAACGGTTATCACGCGAGTACGCACATCCCTGTCCACCGCGCCGAACGTAGCGAACTGTCGAAGCGGCAGACCCTGTATGCCTGTCTCCTCGTACAGCTCCCGCGCCGCGGCCGCAAGCGTATCCTCGTCCATTTCCACAAAACCGCCGGGCAGCGCATGCCAGCCCAGCTGCGGATGGCCGCCCCGTTTTATCAAAAGCAGCGCAAGCGCAAGCCCCTTCTCTGTGGGTTTCAGCGTAAATACCGCCATATCCACCGTTACGGAGGGGCGTTCGTATTTGCCCGCGTCATACGACGCGAGGAATTGCTCGAGCGTAAGCCCGTTTTTATCCCTTATCTCGTCCATACCGTCACCTCGTCTGATGATACCCTATTATAGCCCAACCCGCGCGCGCAGTAAAGCGCCGCATAAGCGCGGAGCTTTCGGAGTATGTATTCTATATGGAAACTTCTGTATGTATAGCTATGAACAACGGCGCCCTGCTGCGGCTTACGCTGCACGAGCGCGATACGCAGGCACAGCTGCTTCGCTGTGATGCAGACTGCGCGCACCTGTTCTCCGGCACGGGATATGCGATGCTGCCGCTGGACTCGGGGCGCGGCGCGCTTCCACGGCGCTTTCAGGCGGACGCGGCTATACTCACGCGTGGCGGCAGGGCCATATGCTGGGGCGGCTTTGCAGGCGATCACGCGCGCTTTGAGCGGGCTATGCTCACGCTGCACGTTCGCCCCGCCGGGCAGGCAGCTCCGGCAGAGCAGACGGAGCGGCGCATCGAAGCCCCGCGCATCGCCCCGTCCGTATCCGAAGCAAAGCCGCCGGAGTCCGAACCGCCGCCGCTGCCCGCAGCCCCGGCTTCCACCATAGCAGACGGCGCGCCGGGGCAAAGCACGGCGCTGTATGAGATACTGCAGCGCGCACAAAAGCTGTTTGAGCAGCCCGCCGCGCCCGAGCAGCCTGCTACGCCTTATATTATCGAGCTGCCCGCCGTCATATGGCGCAAAGTGGAGTACCCCGGCACCGGGCGGTGGTATTTCGAGGGGCGGCTCTCGCGCGGCGGCGCGGACTACCTGCTGCACGCCCTGCCGGGTACTCCGGGCAAAAGTCCGGGGCGCGGCTTCAACCGCTTCTGCCGTGCCGCAGACGGCAGCGGCTGGTGGGTGCGCGTCCGCACGGTAAAAAGATAGCGCGCCGCGGCGCAGGAGGCAAACTGTATGATGAAGTGGATATTTTCCGGGCTGCTGATAGCCGGGCTCGCCTGTGCGCTGCTCACCCCCGGAGTAGATGCGCTTTCTCTGATGACAGAGGGTGCCGGCGACGCCGTGGCGCTCACCATAGAGCTTTGCGGGGCATATATGCTTTGGATGGGGCTTATGCGCATTGCCGAGCGCGCAGAACTGATGACAGGCCTCTCGCGGGCGCTCAAGCCCGCGGTCAAGCGGCTGCTCCCCGGCGCGCCGGACAGCGCCACTGCGCCCGTGGCGCTGAACATGGCGGCTAACTTCTTCGGGCTGGGCAGCGCTGCGACGCCGTTTGGTCTGGCGGCGATGAAGGAGCTGGATAAGGCGCCACACAAAAAGGGCGCCGCCACGGACGCGATGTGCATGTTCCTAGCCATCAACTCCGCAGCGCCGGAGCTTCTGCCCGCATCCGTGCTGGCGCTGAGGCAGGCGCGCGGAAGCGCGGACGTATACTGCGTGGTGCTCCCTACCTTTATCGCAAGCATGATATCCTTTGCCGCCGCCATATTGAGCTGTATGCTGATGCAAAGGCGGGGCGGATGAGCTATGTTCTGCCCGCGCTGATACTGCTGCTTACCGTATACGCGTTAATACGCGGTGTAGACGTATACGACGCCTTCGTCACGGGCGCGCTTGAGGCGCTGCCGTTATTGTACAAGGTACTGCCTTACATGGCGACAATGCTGCTTGCTATGAAGCTGCTTCGCGGCAGCGGCGCGCTGGATGCGGCGCTGCGCTTTATAGCTCCCCCGCTTGCCGCCGTAGGCTATCCCGCCGAGCTCGTGCCCATGACGCTGCTGCGCCCGTTTTCCGGCAGCGCCGCGTTATCGCTATTGGACGATGTGTTCACCGCCTACGGCACGGACAGCTATATCGGCATCGCCGCAAGCCTCATGCTGGGCTCCACCGAAACCATATTCTATACCATAGCCCTGTATTACGGCAGCGTGGGCATCTCACGCACCCGGCACAGCGTACCTGCGGCGCTCATAGCAGGCGCGTCGGGCGCAATAGCCTCCGTGCTGCTGGCGCGGCTTATGGTATAGCTTGCCATCGCCGCGCGCATTTGGTAGAATATTGTTTACTGAATCGATGCAGGAGATTACTCGCTATGCGAATAGATACATGCTCCACTATAAAAATGCTGCCCAAACGTGGTACAGCAGGCCGCACCGTGATAGTCGTGGACACGCTGCGCTGCACCACCAGCATAATATGGGCGCTTAAAAACGGCGCGTGCAAGGTGGTGCCCGCAAACGAACCCGGCGTGGCCACCGCGTTTGCAGTGAATCTCGGTATTTCGGACTGCGTGCTCGCGGGTGAGCGCGGCGGCGTGAAGCTGCCGGATTTTGAGCTGGGCAACTCCCCGCAGGACTTCACCTCCCGCATGGTATGGGGCAAAAACGTGGTGATGAGCACCACCAACGGCACCGCCGCCATAAACGCCGCGCAGGATGCAAAGCACCTGCTCATAGGCGGCATGATAAACCGCACAAGCGCAGCCAAGGCAGCGCTCGCCTACGGACGGGACGTGCTTATACTGTGTGCCGGCACGGACGGCATGGATTCCGCTGAGGATCTCGTTACCGCTGGCGCCATAATAGAAGCGATGGCGCGCTATACGCAGACGCCGCTTGAGCAAAACGATCTGTCGCAGCTGTGTACGCTGATATATGAGGACTGGGCGGGCGGACGCTTTGACCTATCCTCCACGTTCCACTATGCAAGGCTTGTAAAGCTGGGCTTTGAAGCAGATGTGGATTTTTGCCTGCGCCGCGATATGACTACCATGACCCCCGAATGTATCAACGGCATAATAATCGACCCAAGGCGGCTATAATCATCAAATATTACGAGGTGCTCCATGAAAAAGTTTAGAATCGCCATATGCCTTACGGCGCTGCTTATGGCCGCGCTGCTCATGAGCGGCTGTCTTTCGCCGCTGCTTGCAATAATCACAGACAGGCTGCTGTTCAGCCAAAGCGAAAGCGCGCCCGCCGCATCGGCTGCGCCGGTACAGACTCCCTCACCCGAGCCGGGGAGTTCCGCGTCGCCCGATACCCAGCCTTCGCAGCAGGACTACTTCGAGCCGGTGTCGCCTGCGGACATAAACTTCGAGGATATCGAGCTGATACATTATGATACCACGGAGTTCTTTGCCCGCGTGGAGGAATACCGCGCGCTGGGCGATACTGAGGGCGATGAAGCATACACAGACCTTATCGAGACCTACGAGTGGCTATATAACGAATTACTTACAACATATACCCAGTACACGCTGGTAAACATACTGTTTGATATCAACCCGCAGGACGCGGACCTAGAGGAAGAATACCACTATTACGACCTACAGCTTACCGATATGCTGGATGCCATTGCCTCGGCCAGCCGGGATATACTCTCCGGCCCGCACGGCGAAGCGCTCAAGCAGTATTTCGGGGAGGACATGACCGAAGCGCTGCTGGACTATGAGGATATGACCCCGCGCGAGCGCGAGCTCAACGAGCGCGAGACCGCGCTTACCACCTCCTATTACAACCTGCTTTCGGACGATTCCGCATGCAGCGTGACGGTACGCGGCACGGAATACACGTTTGAATCGCTGGATGAGGCATACTACCAGCTTGAATACGCCGAATACGTCAAGATATACTATATGCTGGAGGCGCGCTTAAACGAGCTGCTGGGCGAAATATATGTGGAGCTGGTCTCCATACGCTTTGAGCAGGCGGAGCTGGACGGCTACGACAGCTTTGCTGACTACGCCTACGAAAACATATACTACCGCGACTACACCACCGATGAAGCGCGGGTGTTTGAGGAGGCGGTCAAGGCCGAGCTTGCTCCTGCATTCTTCGAGCAGGTATATTCCAACGACCGCTTCTGGGACGATGTGAGCGTGGGCAGCTTCTCCACCGAAAGGCTGCTTGAGATAGTACGCGAATACGGCGCCGGCATATCCGATGAGGCGCTCGAGGCATTCGATTATATGGTGGACCACAACATGTACTACATGGAGAACAATAATATAATGACGGACGCGGGCTACACCACCTCCTTCGACGAATACGGCGCGCCCTTCATATACAACCACACCTACAACAGCTACCGCGACGTTTCGGATACCGCGCACGAATTCGGCCACTATCTAGACGCTTACTATCATCCCACGGAAAACGTGCTGCTTTCCGGCAGCTGCTACGATACGTTTGAGGTACATTCCACCAGCATGGAATGCCTTGTGAATCTGCGCTACGATGAGATATACGGCGGCGCAGGCGAGCTCTTGCAGACCAAGCAGCTTGCCGATACGCTTTATTCCGTGGTGATGGGCTGCATATTCGACGAGTTTCAGCAATACGTCTACTCCAATCCCGGCCTTTCGCTGGATGAGATAAACCAGGCGTACTACGACATAACCGAAGCCTACGGCATGGACCACTCCACCGTAAACCACGATTACTACTGGATGTATGTGCCGCACAACTTCGAAAGCCCCATGTACTATATCTCATACGCTACAAGCGCCCTTACCGCGCTGGACATATGGAGCACCGCGCTGAACGACTACGACGCGGCCGTGGATAAGTACCTTACCTTCGTGGCAAAGGGCGCATACGACATGGGCTATTTGGAAATATTGGAGACGAGCGGCTTCGGCACCTTTATGGACGACGGCTATGTCGCCTCCGTTACAGATCCGGTGATGGAGCGCGTGCTGGAGGGCTTTGGCAGCTGATAAACCGCTTATGGTATAAGCAGAACCCCAAAAAAGTGTGTGGACTGACGCATCGCTGCGTACACTTCACGCACTTTTTTAGCTTACGGGAGTTTAAGCGGAGCGGAGCACGCCCCTAACCTTAGCCCAGCGCCACATCCAGCACCATCATAACTATGAATCCGGCGAGCACGCCTATGGCGGAGAGCGTCTTGCTGTCGCGGAACGCCTCCGGTATCAGCTCGCTGCATACCACGGCGATCATGGCCCCTGCCGAGAACGTAAGCGCCAGCGGCAGTATGTTTTTTACGCGCAGCGCAAAGCATACCCCCAGTACCCCCGCCACCGGCTCCACCAGCCCTGAGGCCTGCCCCGCCATAAACGCCTTAAGCGGCCTCATACCCTCGCGGCGCAGCGGCATCGCCACGCATACGCCCTCCGGAAAGTTCTGTATACCTATCCCCAGCGTAAGCAGCATTGCAGCAGCAGGCGCGTCACCCATCACCGCCGCCGAGCCGAACGCGACCCCCACCGCCAGCCCTTCCGGGATGTTATGCAGCGTCACCGCGAGCGCCAGCATAACGGAACGGCGCTCCGATTCGTCCGAAAGCCAGCTCGTCTTAGCCATCAGTATATCCGTAAACACTATAAGCCCGCCGCCCAGCGCAAAGCCGGTAGCAGCGGTCAGCCATTCGTTTTTGCCCAGCTCCGCACACAGCTCCAGCGCCGGTTCAATAAGCGACCAAAACGACGCTGCGATCATCACGCCAGCGGAAAACCCCAGCATCACATCCATCACCCGCATATCCACCCTGGAAAACGGAAGCACCGTGGCCGCGCCCAGCGCTTTAAGCCCGTATGTGAACAGTGTAGCCAAAAGCCCCTGCAAAACCGGAGACAACGAAACAAACCAGTCCATACACCCTCCTTGGATCATATTCCAACATATGAGAGCGCGTCTGCGCCGGTTACAGCAAGAGCCTCGCTATGGGCTTGCAAATCGTGCCGTATATATGTAGAATAGGCTTGACTTAACTGAAGGGGTATAATATACAATGCTGGGAACCATCGTAAACGCTGCCGCTATACTGGCCGGAGGGGCAATAGGCCTACTGCTGAAGAAGGGGTTGTCACAGCGCATGTCGGACATTATCATGAGCGGGCTTGCGCTGTGCGTTATATACATAGGCATAGACGGCTGTCTTGAAGGCGCAAACGCCCTTATACCCGTAATAAGCATAGTCCTCGGCGCAATAATCGGCACGCTGCTCGACCTGCAGGGCTGCCTTGAACGCCTGGGCCAAAGCATACAGCGCCGCTTTGCCGGCGCCGACGAAAGCTCAACCTTTGCCAAGGGGCTGGTCACCGCGTCGCTGCTGTTCTGCGTGGGCGCTATGGCGATGGTAGGCTCGCTGCAGAGCGGGCTTGCAGGCGACCACAGCACGCTTTTTACCAAGGCGTTGATCGACGGCATATCCGCGCTTATATTCTCGGCCTCGCTGGGCGTAGGCGTACTGTTCAGCGCGGTGTTCGTATTCGTATATCAAGGCGCTATTACCCTGCTAGCGCAGGTGCTCGCCCCGGTGTTCTGCGATGGCGCAATAGCCGAGATGACCTGCGTGGGCTCACTGCTGATAATAGGTATAGGGCTCAACATGCTGGGGGTGACCAAGCTGAGGCTTATGAACTATGTGCCCGGCGTATTCGTGGCGATTGGCGTATACTACGCCTTCAACGCACTCGGACTTATGTAAAACCCGCACTCGTAAAACTAAGCAAGCATTATTAAAGAGCCGTTCGCTAGAACGGCTCTGATACTACTGATAACCCCACGCCAGACCGGAAGGAAAATCGCAGATTTTCCCTGTTCTTCTCAGGCTTTGCCGCCCGGGAGCCTAACCGGCGCAGCCGGCAGGCGAGAGGCAAAGCCTGCAAAACTCGAAAAAGTCAAAATTGACTTTTTCGACAATAAAAGAGCCGTTCGTTTGAACGGCTCTTGCTAACGCTCATAGGTTTTGGGATTCTATGCGTCAGTCGGACACATAGGGCAGCAGCGCCATAATGCGGGCACGCTTGATAGCGATAGCCAGCTCACGCTGATGCTTGGCGCACACGCCGCTCATGCGGCGGGGCATTATCTTGCCACGCTCGGTGACGTACTTGCGCAGCTTGTTCACGTCCTTATAGTCGATATGGTCGCATTTATCCACGCAAAAGCCGCAGACTTTGCGCCTGCTTCTGCGCATACCGCGGGGGCGGGGTTTATGATCCTCCATTGTAGTCTCCTTTCAAGAATGTGGTATGTTTTGGCTCAGAAGGGCAACTCGTCGTCCTCGACCTCTACGAAGCTGTCCGCTATGCCGCTGGGCGCGCCCGTATGCGCAGGCTGCGCGCCTGTGCCTGAGCCGCCGTCCTGCCGGGGAGTAAGGAACTCCACATCGTCCGCGATTATCTCGGTGACGTTGCGCTTGGTGCCGTCCTTGGCCTCGTAGCTGCGATTTTGCAGCTGGCCGGTGATGCACACCTTGCGGCCTTTGGCAAGATACTTGCTGCATAGCTCACCCAGCTGACGCCAGGCGACTATATCGAAGAAATCCGTGACCCTTTCGCCGGACTGGTTTGCGAACCTGCGGTTAACCGCAATGGAAAACGTGCACACATTGGTGCCGCCGCCCGTGGTACGCAGCTCCGGATCGCGGGTGAGGTTGCCGATAAGGATAACCTTATTCATAGTTGTACCATCCTTTCAGCCGCTGAGTTACGCTTCCTGGCGAACTACCATGAAGCGAATTATGCTTTCGTCGTTTTTGAAGTTACGCTCCAGCTCTGCGGGGAGCTCGGGCGCGCTTGCAAAATGGACGAGCACATAGTAGCCTTCGGTCTTGTAGTCGATGGCGTATGCAAGCGTACGCTTGCCCCATTCGTCCACATTCTCGATCTCGCCGCCATTGCTGGTGATTATCGAATTGAACTTCTCGATAATGGCCTTGTTGGCCTCTTCCTCCAGCTCCGGCGTGATGATGTACATTGCTTCGTACTTATTCACGCTTTTCACCTCCTTATGGTCTTGTGGCCCCGCGGCTGAGCGCGGAGCAAGAAGAACGTCAGCGGAAGCGATTATACCATTATCCAGGCCATTTGTAAAGAGCGCGCGGGCTTTTTTGGCATTTCGCGCCGCCGTCACGCCTCGCGGTTATATATCCGCTTTACGCTTTCGCGGTTTCTGTACATAATAAGCCACACCATGCACAGATTGAACGCCATGGCAATGGTTATCGCCGTGCGCGGATCCAGCACCTCGCTCACCGCGCCGCCCATAAGCTGACCCACGATCATGCCCAGCATCGTAAGCATGGTGAACGTACCGTTGAACCGCCCGCGCCGCGCATCGTCAACATAGTTCTGCGTGGCGGATATGCGTATATTGAAGCTGGTGACGCCCAGCATACCTATAAACAGGTTTACCAGCATCATTCCCGCCACCGGCAGGTACAGGTAGCCGCACTCCATAAAGCTCAGCGTCGCATATACGAATACCGCTATGGCGAATTTTCTCTGCACCGGGTATTTGAAGCGGTAATGCACAACGCCGCCTATTATGCGTCCAAGGGTCTGTACGCTCATAACAATCGTGTATACCGCCACGCCAAGACCGCCCTCGGTATTTACATAGTCCAGCAGCCAGCCCAGCTTCTCCGGCAGCACAAACTCATACGCCTTAAAAAACGGCAGCGTCAGCGTGTTGCCCACGCCGTATACCATCATGGTGGCGGTAAAGTACAGCGTTATCGTGAGCAGCCCCCTCTCCGCCTTGAGATAGGAGATCCCCTCGCGGAAATCCGCAGCATAGCGCTTTAGATCGAAAGCCTCCGCGCCGCGGTTGATAAGGTGCGTTTCATCCGCCTTTATTCGGGTCTCGAATATGGCGGCGATCAAAAAAGTAACAGAGTTGAATATGAATAGCGGTATCAATCCCACGGTGTTGTAGCATATACCGGCTATTGGCACCATAATGGTGTTTGCCAGCGGGAACATCAGGCTGGACACCGAATACGCCTTGGTAAAGTTGCCTTCGCTTATCAGCGTGGGGTACAGGCTTTCGTACGCCACGGAATACACGCTGTCTATACTGCCCACCAGCGCGCTTATTCCCAGCAGCGCGGCATAGTCGAAATAGCCCCGGCTCAGCATGAACGCTATAAACGCATACAGCCCGCAGGATATGAAGTCCAGCGAGTATATCAGCTTTTTGCGCGAGAACCGGTCCACATACGGGCCGGCAAGCAACGGAACAATCACGCGCGGCAGCGAATACGCCACCATAAACAGCGCGTACAGCAGCGTGGAGCCGGTATAGTCCAGCACCAGCAGCCCTATTGCAAACCCGCTTACGGCGTTACCGAACATGGACACCATCGTGCCCAGCGTGATTATGGTAAAATCGCTTGTCCAGAGTTTTTTGGTTTTCAAGCGTCAATCCTCCGCAGCCTTAATGCAGTTCAGCATATCGGTATAGTCGCACCATGCGTCCGCCTGCTGTACGGTGGACATATCCAGCCGGCCGGAATAGGCGGTCACCGTAATAGGCGCATAAAACGGCAGCTCCGAGTAGCCCTCCGGCGTTTCCGCACCGACCCCGGTGCATATGATATCCGCGCCGTTTTCCGCTGCACCGGTAAGCTCGGCTTCGCTCACATCGTATATCATCAGCTCACAGCCATACAGCGAAAGCTGGTTTCGGGCGTTTATCAGCATGGCGTAGGCAGGGCTGTCGCCCGTGCCGCCGCCTGCAAAGTATACGCTGAACGAAAGCGGCTCGCCGTCTAACAGCATGGCGTCGCCCTCCTCCGCATCCTCCGGCCGCGCATAGCCCGCAGCGCCAAGGCAGCCCTCCGCGTCGAGCGGCGAGTAAGCCGGCAGCTCCCCATAGTACTCCGGCGTCTGCGCCGCGCCGTGATAGTAGGCATGTACGGCGCTGTATCTATCCAGCACGCAGGCTATCGCGCGCTGAACATCGGTATCCAGCGCATCGCTTATAAGCACCTTTGCATATCCGTCCGTATGCAAGTCATAGGCCATGCCCATCCCGTCCAGCAGCAGTAGCGCGTCCTCGGTCGCGGCAAACCGTGCTATGTCCGCTCCGCCGTTAAGCAGCATATCCAGCATACTGCCATCCGCTGTGCGCCACGTCACCGCATCCACTCCCGGAGCGCCGTACATGAAGCCGGGGTTTGCAACCAGCGTAACGCCGTACTCCCCCGCTCCGCCCCACATAAACGGGCCGCTGCCCAACGGAGAAGCATCCGCATCGTACAGCTCGCCGTAATACGCGCGTGGCAGGAACAGAGCCTCCGCGAGAAGCACATATGCACCCGCGTCCGCCTCGGCCAGCCGGACGAGCATCGTGTATTCATCCTGCACGGCCAGCTGCGCATCCATACCGGTATGTATCAGGTAATATTCAAGGTCGTATATCGTTACCGGAGTGCCGTCGGTATAGTACATCCCCTCGCGGCAGGTGACCGTATAGCCCAGCCCGTCCCCGGACTCCGCAATACTGCCGCCGTACTCCGCATAACCGCCCCAAGGCGCATGGCGCATAACGGATACGAACAGCTGCTTTGCGATATCCCGGGCAACACCCTCGGCGTTTACCGGATCTATTTTTTGTGGCGCGCTCTCCGCAGCAATGCTGATAGTTACCGGCGCAGCCGCAGCAGGCACCGGCGTTTGTTCAGCCGGCGTATCCGCACTGTGCGTACATCCCTGCAAAAGCAGCAGCGCAAATGCAATATATGCCACGCGTTTTATGGTTTTCATCCTTATCATCCCAGCGCCGTATCCAGTATCAGCATGGCCACAAAGCCCAGCGCAAGCCCTATCGTGCCTATATCTGTATGCTCGCCCGTCTGTGCGTCGGGTATAAGCTCCTCCACCACCACATACAGCATGGCGCCCGCGGCAAATGCAAGTATATACGGCAGCACCGGCGTTACAAGCGCGGTAAGCATTATGGTAAGCACGGCGCTCAAAGGCTCCACCGCGCCGCTCATCACGCCCAGCCAGAATGCCTTGCGCCTTGACGCGCCATTCATTATGAGCGGCATGGACACCACCGCGCCCTCCGGAAAATTCTGTATGGCTATGCCTATGGAAAGCGCGAACGCGGCGGCCGCCGTTATATATGTGTTTCCCGCACGCATACCCGCAAATACCACGCCCACAGCCATTCCTTCCGGGATGTTATGCAGCGTTACAGCGAGCACCAGCATAGCGGACTTGTGCAGCTTGCTTTCCCTTCCCTCCGGCACGGTAGCCGTAGCGTGCAGATGCGGTATCAGCACATCCAGCAGCAGCAAAAAGCCCACGCCTAAAAGCAGACCCACCGCAGCCGGCAGCCACACCGTGACGCCCTGTTCACCGGACATATCCATTGCCGGTATCAAAAGCGACCACACCAGCGCCGCAAGCATGACCCCCGACGCAAAGCCCAGCAGCGCCTTTTGAAGGCGGGCCGGGATGCCGTTTTTCATAAAAAGCACCATGGACGCACCCAAGGCCGTGCCCATAAATGGTATTATCAAGCCCATTGCGATCTCGGCGTTGACGCTCATTGCTAAAACCTCCGAGTAAAGTATGACTCCACATTCGTATTTTAGCTGTTTAAGTAAGTTTTTTCAATACGCATCACGCCGTTTCGCTCCATTCGGCCGCCTATTGACAAATGCTGTTATTATGATATCATATTGATATCATATTAAAGGGGAGGATGTTTTTATGACAGAAAGATTGCTCACCGGCAAAAAGCACGGCATGATCGTTTTGTTGCTTACGACGCTATTGTACCTTGCATCTATTGCAGGCACTATACTTGGCGGGCTGTACAGCCTTGCGCTGATGATAGTAAGCGTAATCTGGCTTACAGTAGGCTGGTTTCCTTTTATGGGGCTGAGGGTGCTGCGGCCTCAGGAGGCGCTGGTGCTCACGCTTTTCGGCAAGTACATAGGCACGCTCAAGGGCGAGGGCTTCTACTATGTAAACCCCTTCTGCGCCTCTGTAAACCCGGCGGCCAAGACCCGCCTCGGGCAGAGCGGCGACGTTAACGGCAACGCTAAATCCATAGTACTCGCTACCGGCGCTGAGGCTGCCGCCGCAGAAGCCGCAAGCCGCAAGATATCCCTCAAAATCATGACGCTTAACAACAACCGGCAAAAGATAAACGACTGTTTGGGCAATCCCGTGGAGATAGGCATTGCCGTTATGTGGCGCGTGGTGGATACCGCCAAGGCCGTATTCAACGTGGATAACTACAAGGAATACCTCTCGCTCCAATGCGACAGCGCGCTTCGCAACATAGTGCGCATATATCCTTACGACATAGCGCCCAACGTGGACACAACCGGCGACGGCATCGCCGACGAGGGCAGTCTGCGCGGCTCCAGCGAAATAGTCGCCAACCGCATACGCGATGAGATACAGCAGAAGGTCTCGGAGGCGGGGTTGGAAATTATCGAAGCGCGCATAACCTACCTTGCCTACGCACCCGAGATCGCCGCAGTAATGCTGCAGCGCCAGCAGGCCTCCGCAATAATCGATGCGCGCAAGATGATCGTCGAAGGCGCCGTGGGCATGGTGGAGATGGCTTTGGACAGGTTGAGCGCAAACGAAATAGTCATACTGGACGATGAGCGCAAAGCGGCCATGGTATCCAACCTGCTGGTGGTACTGTGCGGCAACCGTGACGCACAGCCCGTAGTCAACTCAGGCAGCCTGTATTGATATGGAGGACCAGCACAAAAAGCAGGTGCCGCTAAGGCTTTCGCCAAAGCTGTACGCCGAGATAGCCGCATGGGCGGAAGCGGATTTCCGCTCCGTCAACGGCCAGATTGAGTACCTTTTGACCGAGTGCGTGCGGCATCGCAGAGGGAAAAGCGGAACGGATAAGCGTACGGAGGATGAGATATAAGCGGACGGGCCCCGCGGCGGCGCGTTCCGTGCCCTTGGGCACGGAACAGGTTCCGGCCTTCGGCCGGAACGGACGCGCAGCGTCCAGCGCCGCCGCGGGGCCGTAATACAGCAAAGCCCGCAGCAGTTACTCCGTCCGGTTTCGCTTCAATCCTCCCACAGGCTCTGCTTATAGACCACCTTATCCTTAAGGGCTTGCAGCGCCGCCATTACGGCGGGCTTATCCTCCTTATATGTCACGCCTATCCAGCGATCCGGTGTGGACAGCAGCTTAACCGAAGCCGTCTTGTCGGCCGCCAGCACGTTCTGTACAGAGTTTGGCAGCAACGACTCAAATTTCATGGGATTTGCCGCAATGCCCGCTGGGAGCTCCGCGGCAAACGTGTGCGCGAGGCCTTCCATTATTCCTGGGTTGAACGCCCAGCAATTCATGCTTACGGTGGTTCCCTTGGGGATATCCACAAAGGTTTCCCCTCCATCCAGGGAATATGCGGCGCACTCAGGCGTCTTTATCACATTGAACCGCTCCGCTATGTTAGCCAGATATCCATGACCATCCGCCACGCACACGCCGCGGGTCACGCTGCCGTGCTCCGTGATGGTGTTCTGAACATCATAGCCCACCAGCGCATGCTCGTTATCCCCCCGGTCCTCCGTAAGGAAGCCGTGCAGAGCGGCAAACGCCGCCGGGCCATAGTAGTCGTCCGCGTTGATTATTGCAAACGGCCTGCCCGCGATGGCGTCGCGCGCGCACAGCACGGCATGCGTAGTGCCCCAGGGCTTAACGCGCCCGCCGGGCACGCTGAAGCCTTCCGGCAGCATATCCAGCTGCTGATGGGCATAGTATACGTCCGCATGGCGGGCTATTCGGTCGCCGATAACGGCACGGAAATCCTCCTCCATCTCGCGCTTTATTATGAATACCACGCCGTCGAATCCCGCACGCAGCGCGTCATATATATCGAAGTCTATTATAAGATTGCCGAAGCCGTCCATGGGATCCATCTGCTTCAGCCCGCCGTAGCGGCTGCCCATGCCCGCTGCAAGTATCGTCAAAACGGGGTGCTTGCTCATTTTTGCTCTCTCCTTTATGAAAGGTTGTCGCTCATCACTCTAAGCAGATTTTTGTGGCTGATAAGCTCAATCTCACGCGGCGTAAACTCCTTTTCCAGCCCCTGCATAAGCTGCTGCATACCGCTCGCATCGCCAAACTCCAGCGTGTTATCTATACCATCAAGATCGCTGCCCAAGCCCAGCGCCTCCACGCCCGCTTTATCCGCAATGTGCCGCGCATGGCGCACAATGTCCGCAATCATGGCATGCTCCTCATCCGGCGTCAGAAACGCGGCGCAATAATTAAGTCCCGTCATGCCGCCGGCGTCACCCAACGCCTTCAGCATGTCGTCGGTAAGGTTTCTTACCACGCTGCGCAGTGTCCTGGCGTTGGAGTGGGAAGCAACGAAAGGCTTTTGGGAATGCTTTGCCACATCCCAGAATCCTCCGTCTGACAGATGGGACACGTCCACGATGACGCCCAGCTCGTTCATGCGACGCACCGCTTCTATGCCGAACGGCTTCAGCCCCTGCATATCCGCATAGTCCGGATAGCGGTTGGGGTAGCCCAGGCTGTTTTCATAGTTCCAGGTAAGGCATATCATGCGCACGCCAAGGTCGAACATCTCATCCACCCGCTCCAGCCGTCCCTCCAGCGGTACGCCGTCCTCTACGGTGAACATCGCCGAGATTCGGCCATCCGCCTGGTTTTTCTCCACATCCGCCATGCTCAGCACGGGCGCAAGCGAAGGATTGGCTTCAAGCTCCCGTTCAAAGGCTTTGGCAGCCGCGCAAAAATACTCATACGCCGGCAGATCGTCCGGATTGTCCACGCTCTTGCCCGTGGGTATAAACGCCGCAAAGCATTGCAGCATATAACCGCCGCGCTGCAGCTTTTCTGTGTTAATATGCCCGTCGGCCGAGACAAACCCCAGCTTCCCGCGAGAGGCCATGATCTTACAGGAAAGCGTATCGCAGTGCATATCCGCTATCGGATACATAACAAGTCCTCCATATGTTGATTCAGGGGGCGCAACGCGCCCCCCTGTTTTGATTGCCCGGGAAATATCGTCAGGTTTCTATTACATTTTCACTATCGTCGCAACGCCCATGCCGCCGCCAACGCACAGCGTGGCGAGGCCGGTCTTTGCGCCGCTGCGCTTCATCTCGTAAAGCAGCGTCACGAGTATGCGGCAGCCGGATGCGCCGACAGGATGGCCCAGCGCCACGGCACCGCCGTTTACATTTACCTTATCCATATCGAAGCCCAGCTCCTGCGCTACGGCGCAGCTCTGCGCGGCAAACGCCTCGTTAGCCTCGATAAGATCTACATCCTCCAGCTTAATGCCCGCCTTATCCAGCGCCTTGCGCACTGCAAATACCGGGCCAACACCCATTATTGAAGGATCCACGCCCGCGCTCGCACAGGCTACCACGGTGGCCAGGGGCTTCACACCAAGCTCCTTGGCCTTCTCGGCGCTCATTATCACGACCGCCGCAGCACCGTCGTTGATGCCGCTTGCGTTGCCCGCGGTAACGGTGCCGCCATCGGGCTTGAAGGCGGGCTTGAGGTTTGCGAGCTTCTCCGCCGTGCTGTCCGGCCTGGGCTGCTCATCGACCTTAAACTCCACCATTTCCTTTTTGACCTTTACCATCACGGGGACTATCTCGTCATCAAATTTGCCGGCTGCAAGCGCTTCGCCGTATTTACGCTGGCTGTTGGCGGAGAATTCATCCTGCATCTCGCGGGTGATGCCGAATTTCTCGGCCACGTTCTCGGCGGTGATGCCCATGTGGTAATTGTTGAACGCATCCCACAGGCCGTCGTTTACCATGACGTCTATCACCTTGCCGTTATTCATCCTGTAACCGAAACGGGCGTTGGGCAGCGCATAGGGCGCAAGGCTCATGTTTTCAAAGCCGCCCGCTACCATTACGTCGGCCTCGCCGGCCGCTATCATTGCCGCGGCCATGTTCACACATTTTAGTCCGCTGCCGCAGACGTTGTTTACAGTAAGCGCGGGCTTTTCCACGGGTATGCCGCCCTTGACCGCCGCCTGACGCGCGGGGCTCTGCCCCAGCGCCGCCTGCAGTACATTGCCCATGAGCACCTCGTCCACATCCTCGGGTTTGATGCCCGCGCGATTCACCGCCTCTTTTATGACGATCGCTCCCAGCTCCACCGCGGGGATGTTTGCAAGAGAACCACCAAACTTGCCGATAGCCGTACGGCATGCGCTCGCTATCACGATTTCCTTAGTCATAGTATTTCTCCTTCTTTCAATGTATTTTAGATCGCTTCAAAACCGGTAAGGTCCATGGGCTTTACGCCGGGACGTATTATGAGCTTGGCTTCGGTAGCCGCCTGTATCTGGTCTATGGTGTACTCCGGGTTGAACTCTATAAGCTCTATGCCCTTATCCGTAAGCTCCATAACGCCCATCTCGGTGATTATCATATCCACGCAGTGCACGGCCGTAGCAGGCAGCTTGCACTTTTTAAGTATTTTGGGATTGCCCTTGGCGGTGTGCTCCATGGCGACTATAACCTTCTTTGCGCCCACGAGCAGATCCATCGCGCCGCCCATGCCGGGCATACGCTTGCCGGGGATTATCCAGTTGGCTATCGTGCCTTCCTCGTCCACTTCAAGGCCGCCCAGCACCACGGCGTCAACATGGCCGCCGCGGATAAGCGCGAAGTTGGAGGCGGAATCCATGAATGCGCCGCCCTTGATTACGGTGGCGGGGAAGCCGCCCGCGTCCACTATATGCATAGCGTCGATATTGGTCTCGTCCGGGGTGGGGCCCTGGCCTACTATGCCAAGCTCCGCGTGGACGATTATCTCAACGCCCTCGGGAAGATAGCTGGTGCACAGCGTGGGCAGTCCCACGCCGAGGTTGACCACCATGCCGTCGGTAAATTCCTGCGCAGCGCGCTTTGCGATGAAGGGTTTGATATACTGCTTTTCCATTATTTTGCCTCCCTTACCACGATGTAGTGTACGAGCATACCCGGCGTAGCCACATTCTCCGGCTCTATCTCGCCCACCTCTACCAGCTCCTCGGCCTCGACTATTACCAGATCCGCCGCAGTCGCCATCAGGGGGTTGAAGTTCCTTGCGCTGCCCTTATACCAGCAGTTGCCCATCTTGTCCACCTTATATGCGTTCAGCAGCGCAACATCCGCGCGCAGCGGCTTCATCACAAGATAATCGACGCCGTCGTAGTTGACCTTGCCACGAACCAACGGGCTGTCCTCCACCAGCGTGCCTATGCCGGTCGGGGTAATTACGCCGCCCAGACCCGCGCCGCCCGCGCGTATCATCTCTGCCAGGCTGCCCTGCGGCACCAGATCCACATGCAGCTTGCCCTCCGCCCAAAGCTGGGTAGCTTCGGGGTTAGTGCCCAAATGGCTGCCGGTATAGCCTACCATTTGCCCATTGTGGATTAGCTTTGCCCAGGAATAGTACTCATCCCCGTCAGGACCGTTCAGCTTGGACGAATCGTTGTGGATAGTGTGGAAATTGCCCTTGTCCGTCTTGGCCAGCTCATCGATAACCTGCAAGGCGCTTCCGCATCCCACGAAGCCGCCCATCATAATGGTGGCGCCATCGGGGATAAGTTCGGCGGCCTGCTTTGCCGTGATCACTTTGTTACGCATAATTTCCTCCATGTATCTATATTATTAAAAACTTACCATATCTCAAGCATATCAGTTACATAATACGAGCAGGCAAAAAACACCGCGGTCTGCTCACACAACTATTTTATTCCCAGAGTACGCCGCTGTCAAATATATTGCCGCGCAAAGCTTCAGCCGCAGTAGCTGCGCGCCATTTCCATATATGCGCGGGCGCAGACGAACAGCTCCGAAAGATCTATGTACTCCTCCTTGGAGTGGCAAAGCTCGATGTCGCCCGGCCCCCATACTACCGTGGGGATATTGGCATAGCTGCCAAGCAGGCCGCCGTCCGTCCAGCAGGGGCAGCCCATGAGCGAGGCGTCCTTGCCCGTGGCCCTCAGTACGCTTTCAGCACAGCCGCGCACCAGCGGGTCGTTCTTATCAGTCTCAAAGCCCTGATGCACGAAGCCGTCCTGCATTACGCTTGCTGGCATCACCGATAGCTCCGCTTCAAATTCCGCATCTTTGGCCGCAAGCCCGTCCAGTATGGCCTGCAGCTCGCCGGTCGCGCTCTGCCAGCTTTCGCTTGCGGGTAAAAACCGCCTGTCCAGCTGTATGCGGCACTTGCCCGCCACCGTAGAGGGCTGTGTGCCGCCGTTTATCACGGCGATATTCACCGTGGGCGAACCCAGCACCGGATGGCTGCGACGCCCAAGCGCGGGCACAAGCGTATCCCGTACCTCGTCTATAAACGCCGCGGCCTTCATTATAGCGTTGATACCCGCCGCCTGATTGCCGCCGTGTACCGTGCGGCCATGGAAGTCTATCTGGTACCATTCAAGGCCCTTCTGGGCCACGGCTATATTATTCAAGCCCAGCGGCTCGCCCACTATAACGCCGTCTGCGCGATAGCCCCGCTTTATAAGATCAATGCAGCCGAGGCTGCCTCCCTCCTCGTCCGCGACGCCGGCAAATATCACGTCGCCGGCAAGCCTTGCGCTGCTGCGCTTCAAAGCGACCGCCGCGGCCATCATAGCGGCGAGCGGGCCTTTCATATCCGCCGTCCCCCGGCCGCGCATACGCCCGTTTTGGACCGTCGGGACACAGGCGTCCTCCATATCGTAAGGCGGCACGGTATCCAAATGGCCGTTGAACATAAGCGTCCTGCCGCCGCCCGTCCCCTTTAGCCTGCCAAATACATTGGCGCGGCCGTTTTCCAGCGGATCCAGCCAGCTCTCTATTTCCTCCGCGTCAAACACGCTCTTTATATATGCCGCAACGCCGGCCTCCTGCGCCGGCACCCCCGGATATGACGGTATGCTGACAAGCTCCTTTACCCAGCCCGTCAGCTCCGCCTCGCTTACGGCAAAACTCTCCGCCACCATAAAACCTCCATAATTGGAACGGCTGTTCCCTTTAACCTGCGCCGAAAATTTGACCTTAGTTATTATATCATACGGATGCGGTTATGGTATAATCGATATATCTCACACCCGTATGGAGCGTGCTTATGGAATGGATCTATATAGTCATCGGCGCCGCCATACTCGCCATATATCTGCTGATTTACTTTATGCGCGTCAAGCGCTCCCGCAGAGTGGACGAGTATGTGCGCGAGCTTAGCAAAAAACCCGACAGCTCCCAAGAAGGCGGGCCGTCTATCCCCGGCGCTACGCGGGATATGCTCCAACAGGACAGCAAAACCGGCGGGGAACAGCACTGAGCTATTCTCCGCCGGAGCTTATCGCGTCAGCCTAAATGGTGACAGGCCACAAGATGTCCCGGCGCTACCTCGGTATATTCCGGCGCGGTCTTTTTGCACTCCTCCGTAGCATGCGGGCAGCGGCTGTTGAACTTGCAGCCGGTTATCTCGCTTGCGGCGGAGGGTATATCCCCCTTGAGTATCATGCGCTCGCCCTCGCGCGCCATGCCCGGTATCGGCATAACGTCCATCAGCGCCTTTGCGTACGGATGCCTGCAATCCTTGATTATCTGATCCGCGGTACCTATCTCCATAATTTTCCCCAGATACATTATGGCTATCCTGTCGCTTATGAGCCAGGCAAGGCTCAAATCGTGCGTGATGAACAAAAACGCTATGTTCTGCTCTGTCTGCATCTTCTTCATCAGCTTGATTATACCCAGCCTTATGGATGCGTCTATCATGGATACCGGCTCGTCCGCCACTATGAAATCCGGCTCCAGTATCATGGAGGCGGCTATCGCCACGCGCTGACGCTGCCCGCCGGACAGCTCATAAGGGTAGCGGTAGAAGTAATCCCGCGCCGGCTGCAATCCCGCACGCTCCAGCGCCTGCTGCACCTTCTGCTCGCGTTCCTCAGGCGTGGTCACGCGGCCGTTCACCTCAAGCGGCTCCGCCACTATATCGATTATGTACTGGCGCGGATTAAGGCTCTGATACGGGTCCTGAAATATCATCTGGGCATGGCTTCTAAGCTCATGCTCAAACGGCGGCGTATAAAACCCGTGTGCCACCGCAAGCACTATTGACGACGCCGCAAGCGCAAGCATTGCGCCGCCCATCCCCCAGCCCAGCTTCAGTGCGTCCCCAAGCGAAAGCGTTACAAGCAGCCCGCCGAGTACGCCTATGCCGCAGGGAATGATTATGCCGGTGATCTTCTTTTTTACGGGTATGCACAGCGCCGCGGCTGCTATTGCGCAGATCAGCGGCAGCATTGCAAATACAGGTACGCCCGGCCCGAGACCGTAAGCCTCGCGCACAGCCGCCGGCGAAAACGCCAGCTCAAGGCAGCTTACAAGCGCCCCGTCGGCCTTGCTTACCGCCGCAGGCAGCAGCAGGAAGCACAGCGCCGCAATCAGAGCAAGCATCGCCGCCGCCAGCCGGCCGAATTTATGCCCTTTATCAGTTCCCAACACCTCGTCAACGCGCTCGCAGCCTATTTCGTTTCCCATGAACACCGTGCTGCCCGCGGTAGGATCGATTATACGCAGTATCGCCTTGCCGGTGGTGGTCTTGCCGGAGCCGGACTCGCCCACCAGCGAAAGTATCTCCCCCTTGTCCAGTGCGAAGGATATATCGTCCACAGCGCGGACGAATTGGTTCTTCTTGTGCTTTACGGGGAAGTACACCTTGAGGTTTTTGACCGTTAATATGCGTTCAGCCATTTAGTTCTTCCCCTCCTTTCCGTCCAGCAGATGGCACGCCACCATGTGCCCGCCGCCGATGTCCTTTGGCTCCGGCAGGCTGGCCCTGCAGATATCCATGCACTTATCGCAGCGTGGATGGAACAGGCAGCCCGAGGGCGGCTCGATGAGTATCGGCGGATAGCCGGGTATGCCGTCGGGTATGAGCTTCTCCCTTCCCACGTTTGGGAAGCAGCCTATAAGCCTGAGCGTATACGGATGTGCGGCGCGTTTGAATATATCGTCCACGGTGCCCAACTCCATTATCTTGCCGGCGTACATCACAGCAATATGCGTGCAGGTCTCAGCCAGTATGGCAAGATCGTGGGTGATTATTATCATGCCCATGTTGCGCTCGCGCCGCAGCCGCTCAAGCAGGTTGAGTATCTGCGCCTGCACCATTACGTCCAGCGCGGTGGTAGGCTCGTCGCCTATTATCAGCTTGGGATCGCACGCCAGCGCCATGGCTATCATCGCGCGCTGCTTCATGCCGCCGGAAAATTCATGCGGGTAGCGGCTCACGCGGTCGCGCGGCACCTCCACGAGCTCCAGCAGATCGCCCGCGCGCTTCATGGCCTCCGCTTTGCTAACGCCCTCGTGCAACACTATGGCCTCGGCTATCTGCCAGCCCACGGTCTTTACGGGGTTCATGGCGTTCATCGCGCCCTGAAATATTATGGAAACGTCCTTCCAGCGGCGCTTGCGTATCTCCTCATCGGATAATGGCGCCATATCCACGCCCTCGAGCAGTATCTGCCCGCCCTTGATATAGCCCTCCTTTGGGAGCAGCTTGCATATGGAAAGCGCGCTCGTGGTCTTGCCGCAGCCGGATTCCCCAACCATGCCAAGGCACTCGCCGTAATCCACCGTAAAGGATACGCCGTCCACCGCCTTTAATTCGCCCTTGGAAATGTGGAACCACGTTTGCAGGTTTTTAACTTCAAGCAGCTTCATGCGCTCACCTCCCCCTCAGCTTGGGGTTGAGTATCTCGTCGAAGGCATAGCCCATCAGCGTGAATCCCAACGCCACAAGTATTACGCACACGCCGGGCAGTATGAAGTACCACCACGCGCCGGAGGTCATAGCCCCGGTGGCGTAAGCGTCGCTCAGCATCATGCCCCAGCTTGGCTTGGTAGGATCGCCAAGGCCAAGGAAGGACAGCGAGGTCTCGGTAAGTATTGAGCCTGATATGATAAGTATGGTCTCGGAAAATACCAGCGGGAACACGTTGGGCAGTATGTGGCGGAACATTATGTGCGATTTGCTCGCGCCCACGGACACCGTGCGCTCGACATACTGCTGCTCCTTTACCGAAAGCGTCTGCGCGCGGATTATTCGCGCCGTGCCCGACCAGCCGGTAAGACCTATTACCAGTATTATGTTCCAGATGCTGTTTCCCAGTATGGCCGCAAGCACCATGCAAAACGGCAGCCATGGCAGCACGAGGAAAAAATCCGTTATACGCATCAGCACATTATCCACCGCGCCGCCCGAATAGCCCGATACGATGCCTATAAGCGTACCCAGCACCATGGATATCACAGTGGCCACTATGCCGACAAACAGCGATACCCTTGCGCCGCTCATCAGATTGGCCAGCACGTCGCGGCCAAGGTTATCCGTCCCCAGCGGGTGCTCCCATGACGGCGGGTTGAATATCTCGTCGCGGGAGGTGGCTATGTCGGTGGTCTTAAACGGCATTATCATGGGACCGAATATTGCCATCAGTATGAAAAACAGTATTATTACTACGCCTATTGCAGCCATCTTATTATCGAATACCTGCTTGATGAACTGCTTTGTCTTTTTGCGGCGAAGCGTGCGTTTAAGCGTTTTTATGCTGTTTGTTTCGTTGCTCATATGCACACCTCCTCAACCCTTCACTCGCGGATCGATGAACTCATAGAGAATATCCGTTATAAGGTTTGCCAGTATCTCGGCCACCGTGGTTATAACGAAGCAGCCTTGAAGCAGCGGATAGTCCCTTTTAAGCAGTGCTTCATACATGAGCTTGCCAAGCCCCTGCCAGCTGAAAAGCGTTTCAAGCTGTATGGCGCCTCCGAGTATGGCGGACAGGTTCATGGCGATTATCGTTACCATCGGCAGCATGGCGTTGGGCATGGCGTGCTTCATCAGCACATAGCGGTTTGAAAAGCCCTTGGCCTTGGCGGTGGTTATATAATCCTCGGTAAGCACGTCTATCATGGTGCTGCGCATGGTTATGGAATACGCGCCTATCATGGCAAATCCCATACACAGCATTGGCAGCACAAGATGCTTCAAATAATCCTTGATGTGCAGCCAGCCCGTATACGCGGTGCCCGCGGTGGTTATTCCGCCCGTAGGGAACCAGTGCAGGCCCACGCAGAATATAAATATCAACACCATCGCAAACCAGAACGTAGGCATGGAGTACAGCACAAGCGACGCGGATAAAAGCCCCGTATCCGTGGGCTTGCCCCGCTTCCATGCGCACACCACGCCTATTAGAATTCCCAGTACGATAGCGACTATTTCCGCACAGAGCAGGAGTATCACGGTATTGGGGATGCGTCCCCCTATTATGGCTATTACCGACTGACTGCCGTCATAGGTGTTGAACGCGGAACCGAAATTTCCGGTACACAGATCTCCGAAATATATGAGAAATTGCGTAAGCAGGGGTTTATCCAGTCCGGCGTTTTCTATAAGACGCTGCTTGACCTCCTCGGCCGTGGTGCTTTTTGCGATTATGGTGTTAACGTCGCCCGGCATTATCCGAAAAAGGAAAAAGTTGAAGGCGATCACGAATACTATTGTAAGCGCCGCAAACAAAAGCTTTTTGCATATCCGTTTACCCAACACCGTCACCTCCTTGGTAAAAGAGTAGAAAAGACATGCGCGCCATAGCGTTACCGCTATGGCGCGCGACGCATTTGCTTATGCAGCGGGCGCTACGTTGACGTAGGTATTTACGGTTTCGTTGCCGAACAGGCCGTTTTCGCCTTCGACAAACCCGGTCCAGCTGGCGCTGTTTATCGCCTGCACGGACTCGTCATAGCAGATGACGGTATACGGGCAATCCGCGTACAGTATCTCCTGGCACTGCATTATGTAGTCATAGCGCTCCGCCTCGTCCACGGTGCCGTATGCGTTTGCATACATCGCATCGAAGTCCGGATTGGAATACGCTACGCCCGAATAGCCCATGGTCTCCCAATCCTGGAATATACACATTATGAACGCGGGATCAGCGTCGCCGCCCCAGCCGTCCAGGGTCATCTGCCAGTCAGGGTTGCCGTCGTAGCAGGTATCCCACATGGTGACCTTTTCTATTGCATTCCAGGTTATCTCTATGCCGGCCTCTGCGCAGTTGGTTATCATCATATTGACGACAGCGGACTGCCAGGAGCTGCGCTCCGCAGCGGTGATAAGCTCGAAGCTGAGCGGCGTTCCTTCCTTTTCGCGGATGCCGTCGCCGTCGGTATCAAGATAGCCCGCCTCATCCAGCAAGGCGTTTGCCGCATCCGTGCTGAACGCACGCAGCGCAGCCGCCGCCGGCTCATATACGAAGCCCTCGTTATTGACCAGGCCGTAGCCGGCCTCGGCCAGTCCGCCGTAACCCATCTCAACTGCGGATTCGCGGTCGAAGCAGTAGTCTATTGCATAACGGATGATTTGATCCGCCATCATGGGATCCAGCAGGTTATAGCCGAGATATTCAAAGCCAAAGCCCTCGAACACGTCCACGTATATGCCGTCCTGCGCAGAAAGCGTATCGTACTGGGTCTTATCCAGCGCGTAGCAGGCGTCCACCTCGCCAAGCATAAGCGCCTGCGCTGCGGAATCGTAGTTGTCGTACGGCGCGAACACCAGCACATCTACGTTGGCCTGCTGGCCCCAATACTCGGTATTCTTCAAAAAAGCCACGTTGCCGTTTACGCTGCGCTCCGCGTTGTAGATGAACGGGCCGGAGCCTACCAGCTCGGTGGGTTCATAGCTGAATACATCCTCCTGGGCAGACCAGATATGCTCGGGCAGTATGGGGATTATCTGGTACAGCATATCCGGCTTGGCATACTCGCAGTTGAATACCACGGTGAAATCATCCGGGCACTCAATGGAGGTAAATCCGCTTGCATGGGTGGAATACATATAGCTGTCGATAGCGTTTTCGTATGTCCACTGTACATCCGCGCTGGTTACCTGCTCGCCATCGGTAAAGTAGGCGTCGTCGCGCAGATGGAACGTCCATACGGTGCCATCGTCGCTTACCTCCCAGCTCTCCGCAAGGCGCGGGATGGCGTTGAACTCCGAATCGTATGCAATAAGCGAGTCATAGCAGAAGTTAAGGAAGTCATACACCATGCTGGACTCGGTGGAGAAGAAATTGAGCGTATCATAGCCGCCGGCTATGGCGACTGTAAATATGATCTCCCCGCCTTCAGTCGCAGCATCCTGTCCGCCGCCGGAGCATGCAGCCAACGACAGCAGCATAGCCACAACAGCCATCAGGGCAACGAGTTTCTTGATCTTCATTTCTTTAGTTCCTTTCATTGTTTGTCTTTTTTGATTTGACGCATAACTGTACATATTTGTGTATTTATATGTTACCATTTAATTCGTCATAAGTAGAATTGTATATTTTTGTGTGGGTATAGAAAAAAACTATGTCAAGAGTGCAAATGCGGGGCTGCCCATAAGGAGCAGCCCCGCAAGGATAGCTTGTGTTATTTCTTCATCAATACATGCCGCCCATGCCGCCTGCGCCGCCTGCGGGCATCGGGGGCTCCGGCGCGGGTATATCGCACACGAGGCTCTCGGTGGTAAGCACCATGGCTGCAATGCTGGCCGCATTCTGGAGTGCGGAGCGCGTGACCTTGGTCGGGTCGATAATGCCCTTGTCCGCCATCATGCCGTACTCGTCGTTCTTGGCGTCGAAGCCGTAGCCGGGCTTATCGGATTTCTTTATGTTTTCTACTATAACGCTGCCCTCAAGACCGGCGTTGATGGCGATCTGACGCACCGGCTCCTCCAGCGCGCGCAGCACTATGTTGATGCCGGTCTTTCTGTCGCCTTCGGCGCTGTCAAGCAGCTTGGCAACGCGGGGGATAACGTTTATCAGCGCCACTCCGCCGCCCGGTACTATGCCCTCCTCCACGGCCGCGCGGGTCGCGTTGAGCGCGTCCTCGATGCGGAGCTTGAACTCCTTCATTTCAACCTCGGTCGCAGCGCCAACGGATATCACCGCTACGCCGCCTGCCAGCTTGGCCAGACGCTCCTGGAGCTTTTCTTTATCGTAATCCGAGGTGGACTCATCCGCCTGCGCCCTTATGGAGTTGATGCGCGCCTTGATCTCGGAAGGATCGCCCGCGCCCTCTACGATGGTGGTGTTGTCCTTATCCACCTTGACCTGGCGCGCGCTGCCCAGCTGATCCAGCGTGGTCTCCTTAAGCTCCATGCCCAGCTCCGT
>CAZXRQ010000008.1:0-39990 GCA_964642795.1 uncultured Oscillospiraceae bacterium
TCAAAAGACTCTATCCTATCATTAAATGATACTTTTAGTTGTTACAGGGTACTAGCGCGTTGGAGCAATCCGCGGGCAGGCCGGCAAACTCACGGTTGCATACCCATTTGCTGAACGCTTCGCTGTTCCAGCCAAAGCCCGATATCATGGAATCCGCGAGCTCCGCCACCTTAACTCCGGACAGATCGTCTGCGGCCGCGCGCTCGTCGCGGATGCGCAATATGTGCTCGCGCGCCTGCGAGAACTTCGTATATTTTTCCGTATATACCGAAAGGCATGCGGCAAGATACCAGCTGCATACGCCAAGATCCTGCCTGCCCGACGCATGTACGCTCTCGCAATACTTCCACGCCTGTTCAAAATTGCACCGCAGGAAATTGATCTCGCCAAGCAGCTGCTGCTTCAGCACGGCGTCGTCAATTAAGGTCAAAAGCCCGTCCACCTTCCCCGGCTGATACCGCATGGAAAACAGCACCGACGGGCATCGCAGCTGAGTACGTCCCGCGACCGAATCGTCCTTCAGCGCGGGCGGATCCAGAAATCCCTTTGCCCGGCCATCATGTGTTTGTCGTAGCTGCGCTGCGGAACTGTCTTCCACGGCGGCGCATACACGCCTGTCCGCGGGGCGCTGTGCATCCATAGGTATCAGCCACCCGCAGCTCTTCCTAACCGCTCCGTCGATACGCCCGCTTTGGATGTATTTGATCACCGTGCGGGGGACAACCTCCCATCTTTCCGCCGTTTCCTTTACGCTTAGATAATCCAATTATTCCGTCCTCCGATCGTTCCTCATTGAGAACAATGCATGGCGTTCAGCCCCACAATCGGCGCTGTTTCCTTAAATTCGCGGTCCATTTCGCCGGTTATTTCCCCAAAATGGTATTAAATCCTCCCCCTGCGCTCTGACGAACCTCAAGGCGTAGCTATCGATCGAATTAAAGTCCAGCGTCTCTACATCCCCTGCTATCTCAACCGCCGAGTTTTGGTCTATACCGGTTTTTACACCGCAGGCTTCAAACAGATACACCATATCCTCTGTGGCGATATTCCCCGTAGAGCCTTGGAAGTAGGGGCAGCCGCCCACGCCCGCAAAGGATGCGTCAAATTTGCGCACGCCCGCCTTGTACCCTGCCCACACGTTGGCCGCGCCTGTACCGCGCGTGTTGTGCATATGCGAAAACCAGCTCACCTCCGGGAACTCGGCATGCAGCCTTGCCGTGCGTTCATAGGTCAGCACCGGATCGGCCAGCCCGTTCGAATCCGAAAGGGACAGCTCCTCCACTCCCGCGTCAAGATAGGTTTTCACAACGTCCGCAACCGTATCATACGGTATCTCACCCTCCCACATCGACCGAAACGCAAAAGAGATAGCGCCGTTTACCTTTATTCCGCATCGGCGCGCCGCCTCAACGCACTGGGGGAACCGCTTCATTACCTCCTTATAGCCGCCCGGCTTTCCCTCCAGCAGCTGAGCTATGAAATAATCGCTTGCTCCGGACAACAGTGTAATGATATCCGCCCCCTTGTCCGCCGCCATTTGCACGTCGTCCGGGGTACCTCCCACCAGTGCCTGAAACAGCACGTCCTTTGGCCGCCTGATATGCTTTACAGCCAACGGAAACAGCTTCTCCGATATGCTCTGCTGCGGCGCCTTATAGCCGTCATATTTCAGCGTGCCCAGCTCCAGAACTAAGAACCCCGCGTCAACACACTTTTGCAGCACGGGCAAAAGCTCCTCCGGCTCAACAGCGCGCCTCGCCTTTTGCATCCCCTCTCTAAAGCCCGATTCCACTATTACAACATCCCTGTTATCCATATTTTCGCCTCCAAAAATATCGCCGCCCATTCATACAATGCAGCGCTAATACACTAAAAACAGTACGCCCGCCAAATCCCACCGTTCATCATGCGCCTATCACCGGCACAATCCGCCCGCCGAAATCCACCACGCCCATTACTCCGTAAAGGCCGCTCATTCAGTTTTTCCCTCACACAGACGATATGACCACATGCGTTTCAGTCTATTGTAATAATATATTGCAGTGGCGCTCAAATTGCAATCGTATTTTCCGCAGCCGTTTGCGCACGGCGCGGCTTCGAAGCGTTTGTCAACAGTACCCGCGATACGGCTGATACAATACATAATTATCCACGCTGTTACACAGCTCACATTGCAGCTTCTTCATGCGGGTTCTTTTACACTTACGCCTGCGCCGCCCTTGGCGGGATAGTTTGGCAGTCCATACCGTGCCTTTCAAAGCGTTCGATGATTTCCGCAGTGGATAAAGGGCGTTCCTCCCCGTTTGCCCCCATAGGAGCGTCAAGAGCATGAGCCGGCGGCGTTTACTGATTTGCGTATTTATATGTACTGCAAAAAAACTATCCCGCAATGCAAGCACAGCGGGATATGTACGGTACGCTATTTAGTTACTGCGGCGTTTTCTGCGTACAAGCACGATACTTCCCGCCGACAGCAAGGCTATCCCGATCCACAGCCCCGGCACACTGTTGCCGCCCGTGGCGGGAACGTCCGGCTGGGCTACCACATTCAGCGTGAAAACGGGGCCTGTGGCGCTGCCGTAGCCGTTTGTTGCTATACAATAGTATTGATAGCCGTTATTGCTAAGCGTCACCGCCGAGGTGGTATAGCTTGCGCCCGTCGCGCCGGAGATCGGCACAAAGCCCTTGCCGTTGTTGCGGTTGATATACCACTGATAGCCCGTGGCGCTCCCGTCCGTATAGGACATGGTTCCCGTTTTGCCTACAGCCACCGTAACGGTTTGATCCACCGCCGGGCCGGTGATGGTGGGGGCGGCGGGCGCAGGCGCGGTCACCGTTCTCAGCGGGCTTGCGTAATCGGTATAGGCGGATGATGTAGGCACAAGGGCGGTTGCGTCACTTCTGTCGCCGTTGAACTGTTCGTTGAAAATACGCAGCGTGGTATCACCGTCAAGCGTTACGCCGGAGGGGATATTTACCGTTACCGTGCCGCTTGCGCCGTTTGTAGTGCCGTCAAGCTGCAAGATGCGCCCGTAATAGGTGATCGCGCCTTCATCCACGATCATGGCGGAGATATATTCGTTTGTGCCTGTCTTGGCGTTTGCATAGCTGACCGTTGCGGAAGCGCTTGTAAGCGCCGTTGTGGTGATGGAAAAGCTGTCGCGGGAGCTGTCCAAAAGCGTCAGCTTCCAGCCTGTTGTTGGGGCGGTTGTCGCAACTGAGTTCAGGTCGCCGCCAACGGCAGCGACGGATTTGCCGCCTACGGCGGCAGATGTGAAGAGGACTTTTGACAGATCTAAATTAAAAGCGGGCCGAGCGCCGAGGAGGAGGACCACAGGGCGGCGGGTGAGGTTCCCGTCGTCATCCACGCAGAACGCGATGTTAACATAGAGGGACGAACGGAGCCACCACCACCCGGCGCTCCCTTCGGGAGCGGTTATACTTTTGGCTTTCAATATATCGCTGCCCCATGTGAGGGCTGCCGCTTCGTTATATGATAGAGGATATAGGTGCGCTGTGGGTACGGCAGGAGAGTTCGTATTATCATTCTGTCCATCTACACAGCTTAGATTTGTTTTTTCCACTATCGCCCCACGCTCCTGCGTGGTGAAGCCTGCCCCATTATAGAGCGCGTCCATATATGCGTTCAGCGTGCCGCTGCTATAATAGCCGCTGCCGCTTGATTGAAACTACGATTTTCCCAACAGATATTTCGACAACAGAAACCCGCTTGTATTCAGCACGATCCACGGCACGTCATAGGTTGTACCGCTCTCCGTATAGTTCCCGAAATAAATCTCGTCATTCGCTTTTAAGCCCGCCGTGCCAAGCTGTATGCCGCTTTCGTCCGCCGCAAGCGCCGCAGTGGGCAGCATGCACACGACCATGACTGCCGCCAAAGCCGCTGCCAAAATCCTCTTTTTCATGCTCTGTCCTCCAAAATAAAATTTACTATTTCGAAGTGTGCATATCGGTGAATTAATTATATTTGGCAGTCCGTTCCTTGTAAAGTGTTTTTTTCCTATATTCTCTGAAATCACGGGGTTTTTCCGGTTTTTTGACACAAATTTATAAGCCTGCTCCTAAATTGCGGCAATCGGCTCATGGGTGTAATAGTCGGAAATGGCGTCGGCAAGGAAGGACTGATTCAATGCTCCTCTTTTGTTACAAGGTCTGTCCTGGCATTTACGCCGTTTGCGTTTTCATTTTCTCTCTTTTTGCACTTAACCGGCTCCCATGGAATTAGGCTTTTACAGACCGGCATAATTTAATTACAGTTGCTTAGCAGCCTCACAGCAAGGATTCTGCTCGTGCGAATATAGTAAAGCCCCCGAAAGCAGCACGTTTTCGGGGGGTTGGCGTACCCGAAGGGATTCGAACCCTTGACCCCCAGAGTCGGAGTCTGGTACTCTATCCAGCTGAGCTACGGGTACATATTCGGTTTTTGGCTCCCATAGGATGCCGGAGCGGGCGTCTGTCGCTCTATCCAGTTTGGCGACAGTCGCACACCGTGCTTACCGATTATAGCATAGCCAAAACAAAAACAAAAGAGCGGGTTTTAACAAAATGACGGACGGCGGCCGCGCGCGTCAGCCCTATGCCCACGGAAGCGCCATCTCTACATATTCGTATTCGGGATCGGCGGCATATTTTTCTGTCTCCGCACCCGGGGTATCATAATAGCGGTAGTCGTCGTACAGCGGCGAGTAGGAATATATGCGCAGCTGCGAGCGCGCCTCGTCTATCTGGATCAAGCGCATATAGCCTCCCCCGCCAAAGCTGCCCGCCGCCTGATAGTTGCCCATTATTTGCAGCACGGTGCGGCCGTTTACGTCTGTTACAGAATTGCCTATGTTATAGCGGTGCCCGCACAGCACCATGTATACGTTGCCGCACTTTTTTACCACGCCGTCAAGCAGCTGCCCGCCCGCATCGCTCAAGCTCATATCGGTTTTGAAGTAATCGTGTGTGCACAGCACGCCTACGCGCTCGGGATATTTGTCAAGCGCGCGTCTGGCCCAGCTTATCCCGTCGTCGGTAACACCATAGCCCATGTACACGAATATGTAGTCCGTATTGCCTGCGGTAATCAGGTCGTAATGCCCGCGGTTATCCTCGTAGCTGCCGCCGTAGCAGGGCATATCAGAAAAACGTGCCGTGCCGAAGTATTCGGAGAAGCTGCTGTAATCCGCGCTGGAATACGCTACGTCGTGGTTGCCCGCGCACACGCCGTACGGCACTGTCATTAGCTCCATGGCGCTTGAGGCGGCCTCCCACTCCCTTCCGTATGCGCTGTGATGCACAAGGTCGCCCGTATGTATGGCGTACACTATGTTCTGCCGCTCCTGCTCGCGGGATATATAGGAGGTCATAAGCCGGAATATGTACGGGTTTTGGTCGCTGTAATGCTGGGTATCGGAAAGCCAGGCAAATGTGTATACGCCGTCCGATACGTTTAGCGGATCTGACTGTCCCGCGGCGGCAGCATACGTGCGCAGCGGCTGCGGCGCGCTCAAGACCAGCTGCGCGGGCACAGGCTCTACATCGACATATTTTCCGGATGTGTTGCAGCCCGTGACAAACGCCAGTGCGAATGCTAATATAATAATGATGACAATGCCGCGCTTACTGTATTTCATATATTTGGAATTTACCACATCGGACGGCTTTGTCAACTAAAAATACAGGGGGAATATGAGGTATGTTCAGCTCCCGTAAGCTGCTCATCACAGCGGCCGCGCTTTGCCTTACCCTGTGCGCGTGCTCCGCCCGGGAGCAGCCTGCGCCCGTCACCCCGGCGCCCATACCCGATCAGAGCGCCGCGGCGTCCGCATGGCCCACGCCCGCGCCGGAGCAAACCGCGTATATCGCTTTTATCAACGTGGGCAAGGCGGACGCGGCGCTTATAAGCACAGGGGGCGAATACTATCTTGTGGATACGGGTACCAAGGCCAGCTATCCGCAGCTGGACGCGGCGCTGTCCGCGCTGGGCGTTGACGAGCTTGCCGGCGTGTTTATATCCCACACGCACGACGACCACACGGGCGGCCTCAAGCAGCTGTGTGAGGATTACACCGTAAAAATGCTGTACTGCGCGGAGCTTAGCCTGCCCAGCAAATCCGGCGAGCATAAAATAGTGAAGCGGGCGGAAAAGTGCGGCCTTGAATACACGCTGCTGACCGCGGGCGACGTAGTGGAGGCGTCCGGCGGCAGCTTCACAGCGCTTGCGCCGCTTACGCTCAACTCTGAGGATGATAACGACAACTCCCTCGTGCTCCGCTTTGACGCGGGCGGGTTTTCCGCACTGTTTACAGGCGATATGCAGTTTGACGAAGAATATTCGCTGCTCGCAAGCGGCGCTGACGTAACCGCCGATGTGCTAAAGGTGGGCAACCATGGCAACCCCGACGCCACCAGCAACGAGTTTGCCGCTGCCGTGGGCGCGCGTGTGGCGGTTATAAGCACGGATACCTCGGAGGACGGGGATTCCGCAAACGAAAGAGTGATAACCGCTCTTTCCGGTGCGGATATACTCCTTACGCAGGACGCGGGGCGCTGCATATTGGTACAGTTTTTTGACGACGGCACGCTTCACGTTGAGTTTGATTAACACGCTGTGACAGCACTATTAACGGTGTGTAAACTCGCTCTCACCGGCATTGAAAAGCCCGGCAGGTCATAGTATAGTCATGACCGAAGGGAGGCTAAGCGCCATGAGAAACACCATTATCAGTATAGGGCTTATAGTCGTCATCGCGCTTTGCGCGTGCAGCCGCGCCGCGGCCGACCAGAGCAATCTTATAATAGTCAACCGGCAGGAGACCGCCGAGGTGTATTCCGTCGCTATCGAAACAGGCGGTTCCACTTCAGTGGCCATGAACGCCAACAGCTCCGCGCTAAGCGTTAACGACGAGCTAACCTTTGACGTCGGTACGGTAGACGACTATGCCTTTGACGTGGCCGTTACCGATTCGGACGGGCATATAGCCTGCATAGACAGCTTTTGCATGAGCTTTGAAAAGGGTGTCAAGCAAACGCTTTATATTGTAGCCGATGCGGACGGCGCGCTGCGGGTAACCGCAAATCCATAAGTTTCTACGCATATTAATTGAAAGTGCCGCAAGCATGTTGCGGCTCTTTTTTTCGTCAAAAAAACTTGTTCCGCAAACCATATGTCGGATATAATCGAACCGTAAATTGTTATAGCTTGACATCGCCAGCTGTTTGGTGTATTATTATTTTGCAGAACTGATTGTTATTTCTTAGGCAATATTAATTTTTAACAGTGTTTTTTAGGCTATCACAGCGGCATAAAGCTTGCAGGCTGCGTATAAGTATACATGTATACAGGAGGTGTTACTGATGAACGTCAGCACTAAGGGTATACCCAAAAAAGGGCTTCCGAAGGGTTTTCAGTACGTTGACGACGTAGTTCCCGATTGCGTCGTAGACGCAAAATACGCCGGCACGGATAATTTCCTCGGCCGGCCGGTGGACGGATATACCGCGCCGCTGGTGGTGGTCACCGACGAAGCGGCACAGCGGCTGGTTAAGGCGGCAGAGGTTCTGCGCAGGCAGGGCTACATAATGCGCTTTTACGATTCCTACAGGCCGCAGCGCGCAGTGGACGACTTCATGCGCTGGGGTGCGGACGCCGAGGATTACCGCCGCAAGCCCATACATTACCCGCATGTGGACAACAAGAAGGATATGTTCGCACTGGGCTACATCTGTGAAAAATCCGGCCATACCCGCGGCTGCGCGGTGGATCTTTCCATCATGGATATGAACACCCATCAGGAGCTGGACATGGGCAGCATATTCGACTATATGGACGAGCGCAGCCATCACGGCGCTGCTGGCCTTACGCCGCAGCAGGAGAAAAACCGCGCAATACTGCGCGACGCAATGTGCGCAAACGGCTTCAAGCTATATAATGAAGAATGGTGGCACTACATCGTGGATCCGGAGCCGTATCCGGACACCTATTTTGACTTCCCAATAGAATAAACCGATTAACGGTTTGCCGGCCGGTATACATTAAGTCTCTTGCTCTGGCCTTATTGCACCGGCCGCGCAAAACACAATACATCATTTTAGGAGGTATTATATGTTTCCTAACGGTACTCTTTTTACCGCAGACCAAACATGGCCGCTGCTGGCGCTCATGTGCGGCTGGGTAGCCCTCTCCATTTGGCTCGAGCAAAAGTATAAATGGGCCAGCAAGGTCTCCGGCGCTATACTCGCGCTGATTGGCGCTCTGTTGATGGTCAACTTGAAGATCGTCCCCCCGAACGCCCCCGTATTCGATGACTTCGTATGGGGCATCGCGGTGCCTTTGGCAATCCCGATGCTGCTGATGACCTGCAACCTCAAAAAGATGTGGCGCGACACAGGCCGGTTTCTGGGGATATTCCTAATCGGCACAGTCGGCACCATGGCCGGCGCTGTGATAGCATTTCTGCTGCTCAGGGGCACCGGCCTTGAAAACCTGGCCCAGTCTGCAGCCACTATGACAGGCTCCTACATCGGCGGCGGCGTGAACTTCTCCGCTTTGGCCGCCACCTATATGGAAGGCACGTCAACTATCGGCTCGCTTACGGTTGCCGATAACCTGCTGATGGCGCTGTACTTCTTTGTACTGCTGGCCATCCCGACCTGGAAGTTCTTCTACAACCAGTATAAGCATCCCCATCTGGACGAGGTTCAGTCGGGCGTTTCCGGCGATGTAGAGGGTGAGAAGACCCGCGCGGCCGCGTTCTGGGGTCGCAAGGAGATCTCCATAAAGGATATAGCGATGAACGTGGCAATCGCAGCGATTATCGTTATGATATCCAAGCTGATCGCCGGCTGGCTGGGCGGCATCATCCCCACCGGCAATTTCATACTCAACCTGTTCAACAGCCTGTTGGGCAGCCAGTACATTTGGATCACCACGCTGTCCATACTCTTTGCCACATTCTGCGGCAAGCAGATCGAGCAGCTTAACGGCTCCAGCGAGATCGGCACCTACCTAATCTATCTGTTCTTCTTCGTAATCGGCGTTCCCGCTTCCATAAGCGCGCTGATCTCGGAAGCGCCGCTGCTGCTGGTGCTCACCGGCGTGATGGTGCTCGTGAACATGCTGTTCAGCTTCGGCTTCGGCAAGCTGTTCAAGTTCGACCTTGAGGAGATCATACTGGCGTCCAACGCCAATATCGGCGGCCCGACCACTGCGGCGGCCATGGCCATCTCCCAGGGCTGGACCAAGCTTATCGGGCCCTGTATGCTCATCGGTACCTTCGGTTACGCCATCGGCACCTACCTCGGCGTTATCGTATTCAACATACTGCAAGTGCTGTAATACCGCATAAGAGCATAAAAAAGAGCAATGCGGCGCCCGCGAGCCTTCGCGGGCGTCCGTTTTACCCGCCCAAACGTTGCCAAAACCTATGCCTTGGTGTTAAACTATGTTGTACGATAAACACGGGAGATTGCTAGATATTATGAAGCCCATTTTGGTATTCCAAACCGATTTCACCTATAAGGAGGGCGCGGTCAGCTCCATGTACGGCGTGGTCAAAACCGTGGATCCCACGCTCGAGATAATCACCGGCAGCCACGAGCTGCCCCACTTCGATACCTGGAGCGCAAGCTACCGGCTGTATCAGACGGTGCGCTTTTGGCCGGCCGGCACGGTTTTTATATCCGTTGTGGATCCCGGCGTGGGCACCTCACGGCGCGCCTGCGTCGCAAGGACGGAAGATGGCTACTACATCGTAACGCCGGATAACGGCTCGCTCACCCACATGCTTGCGCACAATGGCATATCCTGCGTGCGGGAGATAGATCTAAGCGTAAACCGGCTGAATACCGGCAGCAGCGTGTTCCACGGACGGGACGTGTTTGCCTATACCGCGGCGCGGCTTGCCTCCGGCGTAATAGACTATGCCGGCGTAGGGCCCGAATACCCGGTAAGTGAGATCGTCCGCCACCCGATCGCGGAGGCGCGGCAAATACCCGGCGGCATGCGCGGCATATTCGAAATTGCCGACCCCAACTTCGGCAACCTCTGGAGCAACATCCCTGCAAGTCTTGCCGCCGAGTCCGGGCTTGAGCCGGGCAGGTCGCTGAAGGTGCGCATAGTTCATAACGGCGCTAACGTATTTTCGGGAAACGTCCCGTTCTGCCGTACCTTCGGCGAAGCGGAGCGCGGCGCGCCGGTGGTATACATAAACGAGCTTACACGGCTGGGCTTTGCCCTGCGTGAGGATAATGCAATGCAGCAATTCGGGCTGAGCTTCGGCCCCAAATGGGAGGTAGAATTGACCGTATGAACAACAATGAAACGCTGTGTAAATTTCTTATACTGCAAAGCGACTTCGGACTGACCGACGGCGCGGTCTCCGCAATGCAGGGGGTCGCACTCAGCATCGACAATTCGCTCAAGCTGTTCAACCTCACCCACGATATTACGCCGTACAACATATTCGAGGCAAGCTACAGGCTGTTTCAGTCCGTAGAGTATTGGCCGCGCGGCACGGTATTCGTATCCGTAGTGGATCCCGGCGTGGGCAGTAACCGCAAAAGCGTGGTGGCAAGGACCAGCATGGGACACTATATCGTAACTCCGGACAACGGCGCGCTTACCCACCTTAAGCGCTTCGTCGGCATAACCGCCGTACGCGAGATAGACGAGGCCAAGCACCGCCGCAAGGACACAGAATACAGCTATACCTTCCACGGCCGCGACGTATATGCCTTCACCGGCGCAAAGCTGGCCTCCGGCGCGACGGATTTTGAGGACATAGGGCCCGAGCTTACGGTTTCTGATATTGTGGAGGTCGAAATAGGTGAGGTCGCTGTTTCCGACGGCTTTGTATCCGGCTGCGTGGACATACTGGACGGCTGCTTCGGGAGCCTTTGGACCAACATCACCAAGGAGGATTTCTTCACCCTTGGCGTGTCCTACGGCGACGAGGTGGAGCTGCGCATATTGAGCGGCTCCATGCCGATATACCACAACCGCATCCGCTACGGCCATTCCTTCGCGGACGTGCATATAGGCGAGCCGCTCACATATGTCAATTCGCTCGGGCGCATGGGTGTGGCGATAAACCAGGGCAATTTTGCCCGCGCATACAGCATAGGCGTGGGCGTACACTGGCACATCGAGTTCAGAAGAATAGAAAAATAGGCCCGTCCCCACGGACACAGGCCTGCTCCTTTAGCCGCCGTGATGCGTATATGCTACGCACGGCGGCGTTTTTTTGTACGCAATGCTTTGATCGCGTGTATCAAACTATCCGTCAGCCGTCGCGCTGTGCCAAATACGCGTACAGATGCATTTGCTCCCCTTTGGCGTGGAAGCTGAAGCCTATGTTGTTGCCGGAATCCGCTGTATAGCCCACGGATTCGGAATCCCGCAGCGCAAACCCGCTTGCGCTCAGCTCGCGGCGAAAATACGCAAGGCTGAAATTGTACTCCGTGCAGGTGGGGTATTCGCTCAGCAGCGTGCGCATGGAGCGCGCTCCGTTTTTAAAGTAAAAATATGTGCCCAGCAGATACGCGTCCGCTTTGAGCAGCGGCAGAAGCGCCTCCGGAAGAAACGTGGAATTGTAGAAATTGTGCTCGTTCACGGCAAAGAAGTCTATGTTTACATCTACGCAGCCTCGGCGCAGCGGCAGGCGCGTACTGCTATCGGCGATATACAGTATGTTTAGCCCCATCCCCTGCTGCTCGATTATCTGCTTATAGGCAAGCAGCGTTTCGGGGTATTTATCCGCCACGATATACCTTCCGCCCGGATGAAGATTCTGCTGATGGTTGTGCATGAAAAACCATGCGTTGATATAGGTTTCCAGCACCACCTTGTCGGAAAAATCCAACGCGTCTATTCGTTCCGTCATCCAGTTGTACGAGTGCTCAAACAGCGTTATAAGGCTGGGCGGCAGGTCCTTGTAGGTATTGCGCTTCACGTCCGGCTTATCGTATATATCCTTGTTTTTGTTGGGAGTAAGCAGTATACCGTTGCTTATGCGCGCTGCATACCCGCACGCGCAGGTCAGCGTCCCGCTGAAAATATACCTTGTGTTCATGGAAACATCGGATACGTTCAGCTCTCCTCCGCACTCTGGGCAGCGTATCAGCTCCATCATGCACAGCGGCACCCCGGTAAGCACCGCATTTTCGGACAGCTTGCAGTTGAGTTCGCTTGCGCGGTTGTCCAGCAGGCGCGCCGCGTTGAGCAGCCTCTCGGATTCGCCTATGCAGAAGCGCCGCTTGTCAATATACATATCTATTAGCTCCTGCGCGTCCTGCTTGCTGGCAAGATCGGATATGCGTATAAGCGAGAGTATCCTGTGTATCTCGCCCAGCGAGAAATACAGCTCCTTAAGCTCCAGTATCAGCTTTAGGTCCTCTATGGTCTTGGTGTCAAAGTTGCGCTGCCCGCCCTTTTGCGGCGGCGCGAGCAAACCCAGCCTTACATAGTAGTTTATCGTATCTACGGGGATGCCGTAGTCGCGCGCCACCTGTCCTATCTTCATAGCAGCCTTCCCTGCCTTCCGTTTTTTATAACATACCATAAAACATGTAGTATGGTCAATGTTTTGCCCGGCAGTACCTCTTGACGCTGTCCGTGCTTCGTAAATTATAATACGTACAAGATCAACAAAAGGGAGCGCGCAAGCGATGAAATACTTAAAAAAAGCGGAGGAACGCAGCGTTAAAACCAACATGGAAACGGGGCGCGGCGTAAGGGACATAATCGACGACGTTATACAAAACGGGGACGAAGCCCTGCGCCGCTATAACGAACGCTTCGACGGCTGCCACAGGGCCGGCCTGCGCATATCCGCGCAGGATATAGAACGCGCATACAAAAGCGTTTCCGCCGCCGAAATAGCCGATCTGCACGCTGCTGCGGCCAATATACGCGCATTTGCCACGGCACAGCGCGAGACGCTGCAGGATATTACTGCGTTCTCGCCGGCGCCCGGAATCACCCTGGGGCACCGCGTCATACCCATGCAGTCCTGTTGCTGCTATGTGCCCGGCGGCGGTTACCCGCTTTACTCCACGGCATTGATGCTTATAATACCCGCCAAGGTTGCGGGCGTGTCCCGTGTAGCCGCCTGTTCCCCCGCCGTCAAGGGCACGGACGATATATGCGCAAAGACCATCGTTGCCATGGATATAGCCGGCGCGGATGAAATCTACACCGTGGGCGGCGCGCAGGCTATCGCCGCGTTTGCATACGGTACGGAGAGCATACGTCCGGTGGATATCATAGTAGGGCCGGGCAACAGCTACGTTACTGAGGCCAAGCGTCAATGCTACGGACAGGTTGGCATAGACTTCATCGCCGGTCCCAGCGAGGTGCTTATATTCGCCGACGATTCCGCCGACGCCGAGCTTGTCGCCGCAGACCTGCTCGCGCAGAGCGAGCACGACCGCTTTGCGCAGGGAATACTCGTCACAGTGAGCGAGACGCTGGCTGAAAGCGTGCTGCGCGCCGTGCAAGCGCAGCTTGAAACGCTGAAAACCGCGGGCATAGCCTCCGCATCATGGCAGACCTACGGCGAGATAATCATCGCGGATTCTACGGATGAGGCCGTGGAGCTTATAAACTGCCGCGCACCGGAGCATCTTGAGCTTGCAGCCGCTGATAACGAGGCCATAGCTCCGCGGCTGTTCAACTACGGTTCTCTGTTTATTGGCCAGTATACCGCCGAGGTGTTTGGCGACTATGCCTCCGGCACCAACCATACGCTGCCCACTCTGGGCGCGGCACGTTATACCGGCGGAGTATGGGTAGGCATGTTTACCAAGACCTGTACGCACCAGTCCTTTACCAAGGAAGCGATGCTTGGCATTTGTCCGCTCGTGGAACGTATGGCGGCGGGCGAGGGGCTTGCCGGCCATGCCTCCGCTGCAAGGCGGCGCGAGGAAAAATGGAAATAACGTACCGTTCTCATCAGCTCTGACCTGCGATTCCCGAACGCCGGCTGCGGCCAGTCCCTCTGCTATATAAAGGCCTTAACGCCGGTATTCGGAATTCAAAATAAAAACGGAGGGAAAACACACATGGTAGACAATCCAACATTCCTAATCATCGCCATGGTAGTTGCGCTGGGCTGCTTCATGTATTTGGGATGGCGCGCCGGCAAAAAGACCAGCGGCAGCTCCGCAGATTACATGGCAGCCGACGGCAAGATGCCATATTGGCTCACCACCGCCACGCTGCTGGCCACGTTCATCTGCGGCGGTACCGTGATGGGCGGCGCGGGCACCGCATATGTGGACGGCTTGCAGGCCACCATACCCGATCCGTTCGCCGCCTGCCTTTGCTTGATAGGCAGCGGGCTTCTGTTTCAGGGTATTATCCGTAAAACGGGCGCAGTGTCCGCAGCGGCTGTTTACCAAAACCGCTACGGCACCTCCGGCGCGCTGGTAGCCGGCATATGCACCATATTCCCCATGCTGTTCTTTGCAGGCTCCCAGATCGCCGCGACCGCCAAGCTGTTCCAGATCATTCTTGGTACGTCCTTCGTGCCCATAGCCATTGCAGCAGGCGCATTCGTCATCATTTATACGATGTTCGGCGGCATAACCGCCGTCGCCTGGACTGACTTTGTTCAGGTAGGGCTGCTCGTGCTGGGCGTTCTGGTGCTGTTCCCTGTAACGCTTGCCAAGCTCAATTCAATGGGTGGGCAGGCGGCTGCTGCAGGCATGATGGGCAAGGAGTTCTTCAGTCTGCGCAATTACGATTGGTCGTTCACGGGAATTCTCAGCTATCTTGCGCTGTGGGTGGGCGCCTCCGCAGGTGCTATGCCCGGCGCGGATATCATACAGCGCGGTCTGGTTGCCAAGAGCCCCAAGGTAGCCCGCTGGTCCTCCATAAGCGCCGGCATAATAATGACCTTCATAGGCATACTGGTGGTACTCATGGGCGGCTGGTCCAACCTGTTTGCGGCCAACGGCGTATTCTCAGGTGAGCAGATGGCGTTGATAGCCGAGGACGGCGAGCTGCTTGTGCCTATACTGGCCAACAACCTGCTGCCCAACTGGTTCGTAGCGATATTCTTCGTGGGCCTGCTGGGCGCCATAATGAGCTCCGCGGACTCCGCGCTGTTTGCGCCCGCCACCATAATCAGCAACGACATAATACGCCCCATAGTTCACAGGCACACCGGCAAGCCCGTCGAGGACAAAAAGCTCACCCTTTGGACCCGGCTTGCGGTGGTGGGGCTGGGCATAATCGCCACGGTGTTCGGCGCATTCACGCAAAGCGTATTTACGCTGATGGTAATAGCTTGGGCAGTGCAAATTGTGCTATTCTTCCCGCTGCTGCTCGCACTGTACTGGAAGAAGGCCAATCGTGCCGGCGGTATCGCGGGCATGGTAGTAGGCATGATATTCTGCGCCACCATGATGATATCGCAGGGTACAATAGACCCGGAGCCATACTGGCTTTTGGTGTTCGGCCCGATGTTCGCATCGCTTGTGGTGCAGGTCGTGGTATCGCTTGCTACGCAGAAATCCGACCCGCCCGTACCCCTCTCCCACAGGGACGGCTCCGCCATCAAGTGGCCTGAGCTGGGCGAAAACCTGTTCGTAGAGGAATAATCAGATATTCAGGGGTTGTCAAGCCGCCGGTTTCGCGCAATACTGGATCCGGCGGCTTGACGCCTGTTTTCTACGCCAATATCATGTAGGGGCGACCCTGCGTGGTCGCCTACCCTTCCGGAAAATCGAACGAGGTATTTGAAATTCCAGCGTCAGTAACGTGTGTCGTCCCATCTGCATGCAGGGACTGCAATAATCTTCGAACGGTTTATATGGCGGACTCCATCGTTGAAATAGGAAGCCATGCCTTCAGTGAATGCCGTTATCTATCCGAAATCCGCTTCTCCGAGCATCTTGCGGGAATTCTACCCCATGCTTTTCAATTCTGTGATAAACTATTAGATATCTCGCTCCCAGACAGTGTAACCAGAATTGGCGCGTATGCGTTTGAAAGCTGCGACATGTTGCGTACGATCGGCTTTTCGGACAGGATAACCGCTATTGGGCGCTCTGCCTTTGAAAACTGTCGGCCGCTTGCTTCCATATCCATTCCCCGAGGCGTGTCGCAGATCGAGCAGGATACGTTCAGTACTGCGTCGGGTTGACCAGCGTTACGATACCCGACACCGTTACAGAAATTGCACGCGGTGCTTTTTCATACTGCACGAGTCTGACTGACCTCTTTATTCCAGCCAGCGTAATTACTATTGGCGAAAGCGCCTTTGAGGGCTGTGACCAGCTAACCATTCGGTGCAAGGACGGCTCCTACGCCCAAGCATACGCCCAGCGTACGGGCATATCTTGCCGGACTGAATAGCAGTAAAAAAGGAACGGATTTCATCCATGGCGGCAAAGGGGATGGAAGCAGTCGATAAACGCAAAAACAGTACGATATTTCTTGAAGCGGGGAGGGTTCTGTGGAATTTAATCATATTCCGGTCGCCTATGTGCGCGGCGAATTTCTTGCGGCTTGCGCAACAACCAACAGAATCTGCTCCATTGATCCGGATATCAATGGGAAGCCGCTGAACATTCCAGACAGCTTGATGAAGGTTCCGTTGGATGCGTTGACCGATGCGGAAGCATCCCAAATACTGGACGCTGGCAGGGCGGCAGGATTAAAGCTGTACCATTTTAAGAACCCGGGAGAGCCGTTGCCGCGTGTAAAAAAAGTGCTTGGTTACCTTTGCGGAATCACCTTTTCCACATTGCTGGATGTTGGAAGCGGGCGTGGTGTATTCCTATGGCCCTTCATGGAACGATTTGACAAGGTGGACGTTACCAGCATGGAATTGCTGCCAAGACACGTTGAACGAATGCAGCGTATTCATGATGGCGGGATCGGGCGTCTTACGCCCATCCTGGCTAATCTCTGTGATTCGGACAGCGTTGCTCCGCATTCGCAAGATGTGGTAACGATGTTGGAGGTGCTCGAACACATCCCTGATACGATGGTGGCACTTAAGGCAGCGCTGCGCATTACACGACAATATTTGATTATTAGCGTGCCTTCCAAGCCGGATAACAATCCTGAACATATCCATTTATTTACTAAAGAAACTCTCACACAAATGCTTGCGCAGCTAGGCTGCACTCGCCTTCATTTTGATGCAGTCAACGGGCATATTCTTGTGTTTGCGAGTGTTGGATCAACAGAAACGGAGGAATTATGACGCAGGAGTTTGCCATCAGAAAGTATCCGCGTACACAGCATGTGCAGGGTTCGCGGCTTCAGCCAGGCGATGAGGATCTTTCACAGACTCCATTTGCCGAAATTGCCGGGCGTCGAGTTATTGTTGAGGAAAAAGTGGATGGCGCCAATACTGCTATTTCGTTTGACCAGCAGGGTGAGCTTCTGCTGCAAAGCCGGGGACATTATCTGACAGGAGGCCTGAGGGAAAAGCATTATGCGCTTTTGAAGTCCTGGGCGCAGATGCATCGCAAAGAACTGTTCGATGTACTGGGCTGCCGTTATATCATGTATGGCGAGTGGTTGTATGCAAAACATACCGTGTTTTACGATGCGCTGCCCCACTATTTTCTCGAATTTGACGTGTATGACCGAGAAAACGGGGCTTTTCTGGATACACCGTCGCGTCGAAATTTGCTTGGCGGTCTGCCGGTTGCATCTGTGCCAGTGCTTTCCGATGCGCCGCTAGACAGGCTGGAGTCCTTGACGGCGCTTATCGGTCCATCCCATTTCATCACCGATGCGCATCTTGCCCGTTTACAGGCCTATTGCGAAGTCAACGACCTTGATGCGGAACTTGCCTGCAAGGAAACCTGTTCCACCATCCTGATGGAAGGGTTGTATATTAAGGTGGAAAGCAACGGGCGCATACAGGATCGTATGAAATATGTCCGTCATTCCTTTTTGCAATGCGTGGATCAGTCCGGCACGCATTGGCTGGATCGGCCCATTATTCCCAACCAGCTGTGCTGGCCGATAGAGGTCCTTTTTGAGCCGAAACTGCCTTCCATAACAGAGGAAATGTAAATGCAGGCGCTGGAAGAAATACTGTCAGCATTATTACCGGACAGGGCGGGAAATCCCATTCGCTGGGAAGTACTTGCACAAAGCGCATTTGCGCCGCTGGCTTCTGAAATGGCAAAAACGCCACAAAGCGAAAGATGGCACGGAGAAGGCGATGTACTGACGCATACAAAAATGGTGTGTGAAGCTTTGGTTTGCCTAGATGGTTACGACACACTTACGCCAGACATGCAGCAAATCCTGTTCCTTGCCGCACTGTTGCATGATGTGGGCAAGCCCGCCTGCACTCGATCGGAAAATGGTCAGTGGGTTTCCCCGCGACATACTATTGTCGGTTCGAGCATCGCACGTTCGCTACTTTGGGAAGAATTCGGGCTGTGCGGTTCTTCCAAAAAGATTCAGATGCGCGAAACGGTGTGCGCGCTTATCCGCTATCATGCATTGCCACTGCACATCCTGGAGCGGGACGATCCGGGCAGATTCGCCGTTCGCGCAGCATCGGTCGGTGTTCTCGCAAAACCCTTTTCTCTGGCAACGCTTTCTTTACTTGTAGAAGCGGACATTCGGGGACGTATTGCACAAGATACGCCACAATTATTAGATGAGTTAGAACTGTTTCAAACGCTGTCTGAAGAGGCAGGCTGCCTGCATGGCCCCTATCCGTTCCCCGATGATGCGAGCCGTTATGATTATCTGTCTGGGCGTAATATCCTGCCAGGGCAGTGCCTATATGATGAGTCATGGGGGCAGATTGTGATGCTCTCCGCTCTCCCTGGAGCGGGAAAGGATACATATATTCAAAACACTTTCCCGGAATTGCCGATGCTTTCGCTCGATGTCGTTCGCCGCGCATTGTCCATTGCACCCGCTGATGAACAATTGTCTGTGATCAAGGCTGCATCCGAAGAAGCAAAGGGTTACCTTCGCAGGCGACAGCCATTCGTTTTTAATGCGACGAATCTGTCGGAATCATTGCGAAACAACTGGACGAGTCTGTTCATAAGATACGGCGCTATGGTACGCATCGTCTATTTAGAAGCCGAGGAGTCCACTCGTATCCTGCGCAATCAAAACCGACGCTATTCTGTGCCGGAGAATGTAGTCGCCCACATGAAAAGCAAGCTTTCGCTTCCCATGCCTTGGGAAGCGCGCAACATAGAATGGATATCGGTATAGTGGAAGCATCAGATCAACCGACAAGGATCGAAGGATTTCTGATCCATTGTTTGATAGTAGCGCATGGTGGTTCTATTACAACAGCTGCTATTTATTATAATATATTTCACTAAATAATGGATAATATAAATTATGATATCAAATAACCGTTAGCATATGATAATGCATAAGGAGCACGGTGTGGAAGGAGCGCTAATTCATATTGATGACGGCGGAAGCGTTGCATAAACTTGGTCTATTGAAGTGGGTATTTGGGCCCATATGAGCTACCTACTAATGAAATTGAAAACAGTTTGCGTCCTATATTTGCCGATGGCATAGCATCGGCATCAGTTGTACCCGAAGGATGAAAACGGTGAAAAGGGAAAAGAAATGAACGCAAATAAGCCGCTTTGGGAGGTCGTAATTGGCCAACCAAAGCGGCTGAAGGGGCTCGTATCCATTATGTAATTATCATATCTACGATGGCGCGTTCGCGGCGCGAACGCGCTTGGAAAACGAAAAACCCAGACACCGTCTGGGTTTTTTGGTGATATATCTAAACCGATACATCATGTTGGCGCGCCCGGGGAGATTCGAACTCTCGACCTACCGGTTCGTAGCCGGGCACTCTATCCGCTGAGCTACGGGCGCTTTTGCAACTTATCGTATTGTAGCGCATCGGATTTGGCTTGTCAAGCACGAACTGGCGATTCTCCGCACCGCTGCAGCGCCGCTATGCCCACTTGGCAAATGTCCGGCAATGGTGTAAAATTAGTACAGCAATGATTTTACTCCGGCAAGGAGCTGTTTGTATTTGGCTTTTTTGTCCTTATTGATGGCGTTGGCCTCCTATGCGCTGCTGGCGGATCGGGCTTTCCTGGCAGGATCCGTGTTCTCTTCGCTTCCCGCGTTTACCGTTTCCGCCGCAAGCTTCGTGGGCTTTTTGATCGCGCTGCTTTGGCATCAGGATCTAAAGGGGCACGCAAAAGCCAAGGGCAAGCGTAGGTTTTCCATGGCGCTTATGGGCGCTAATCTGCTTGCCTGCATACTGGCCACCGGATATTGGCTCATCACCATCCTCGCCGAGTTCTGACCAAGGCCGGCTGCGGCTCACCAATAATTCTTCTATGAAAGGCGACCTATGCAAATATTTTTGATCGTTTTGTTTTCGCTTCTGGCAATATTCCATCTTTACACCTGCTATTTCAGCATAGAGGCCCTGCGCAAGCTGACCAAACCGCTGCTCATGCTTATGCTTGCGCTTATCTACACGCTGTATGCGCGGCAATTCTATTGGGCGGTGCTTGCTGCAATGCTGCTCGGGCTGGTGGGCGACATATTTCTTATATTCCCCAAAAATGAAAAGCCGTTTATGGCGGGCGCCTGTATGTTCGCGCTGGGGCATGTATGCTATATAATCTCGCTCAATCATTTTACCGACATGATCCATACGGGCGGCTGGGCGCGCGCGCTGTGGCTGCTTATACTGGTATACATATTTGCGCTCGTGCTGGTCATGCGTGCGCTGAGTTCCCATCTGAGCGCCGATAAAAAGATACTAATGCCGATATACATAGGCCCTATATGCATATTCGGCGCAGGCGCGCTCTCCGCACTCATACTTTTCGGCGGACTGCCGCTTGCGCTGCTTTGGCTTGCGAGCGTGCTGTTTATGACCTCCGACTGCATACTCAGCTTTCAGATATTCAAAGAGGTCACTCCGCGCGGCAACTTCTATGTTATGCTCACCTACATCGCGGCCCAATTCCTGCTTGCGCTGGGCTTTGCACTGATATAGGCGCATGTCAGGCTCGCTGAAATCGCTGTATCTGCTGGAGGTGCTGCGCGAGCTTACGGATGCGGAGCACCGGCTTACCGTGCCTCAGCTCGTCGAGGCGCTGTCCGAACGCGGCGTCGAGATGGAGCGCAAGAGCCTGTACCGCTATCTTGAAGCGCTCGCGGAGTACGGCTTTGACGTTGTAAAGACCGGCGCCGGCTACTATCTCGGCACACGGGAATATGCGGTGTGGGAGATAAAGCTGCTTTGCTCCGCAGTGCAGGCGGCCACATTCATAACCCAGCCGCGTACGGACGAGCTATGCAAAAAGCTCGCCTCCCGCCTTAGCCGCTATCAGCGCGGAAGCGTGGGAGCCGGTGCAATAGGCGGCGCAAAGTGCGGAACAGACGACGTTTACCGCACCATAGAGGCCGTTGACGCCGCCATAGCCGCGCATCGGCGCATTTCCTTCTACTACCGCAAGCGGGATATTTCCAAGCGCAGCGTCATACAGCGCGGCGGACGAAGATATCTTGTGAGCCCCTATGCAATGGTATGGGTACAGGACCGCTACTACCTCGTATGCAATGTGGACGGTCACGACGGGCTTACGCATTTCCGCATGGACAGGATATACGGGGTTGCTGTTACGCAGCAGCCCTGGCGGCATTTTTCCGAGGTAAGCGAGTACAGAACCTCCTTCAATGTGGCGGACTATGCCGCGCACTGCCTTAATATGTTCGGCGGAACGCCGGAACGCATAACGCTCAGCTGCGACGCCGCGCTCATGGACGAGCTGCTGGATCGCTTTGGCGCCGATATCCCGGTGCAGCCCGGGTCAGACGGCCGCTTTACCTGCACGGTATCCGCCGTGCCCGGGGACGGCTTTTTGAACTGGGCAGCCCAATTCGGCGAGCGGGTGGAAATTCTCTCCCCCACGGAGCTGCGCGCACAGATGAAGCTGCGGCTGGAAGCCGCGCTAAAAAAGTACGAATAGAATTCGGAGGTATACATCATGGATGCTCAACGCAAGGGCTTAAGCTCACGCCCGCTTTCCGGCAAAAAGGAACCCGTAAAGGCCGGCGCTACATCACAGCGCGGCCCAGTTAAGGGCGCAAAGAAGCTCCGCTCCACCAAGCCGGAGAAGTAACACAAAAATGGCGCCCCCATTGAGAGGCGCCTTCATTTGTTCAGTCCTTATGCAGCGTCAGCTTCACCAAGCCCGGTATCAGGCCCGTTTTATTGCGCCCTGCGCCGCTTGCGGCGCGTTCGCAGTTGTGACAATGCTCGTCCTTATACCATGTTTCCACGCGCTTACTCCCGCTCTCTATGCCATACGCCGTATTCAGCAGCAAATACTGTTCTGTAGTCATCTTATTTCGGCTCCTTTGCTTTGATACGTATATGATATCCAAAGCAAGGACGGTTTTCCATAAACCACGGTTTGCAATTCCGTCGATTCCGGTTTGAATACCGTCTGCCGCGCCGCAACCTGCGGTTGCAAAAAAGCAGGCCGCTCATTTGCAGCCTGCTTTTATATCACAGTTTGGGGTCCGGCCGGTCGTCGGTCTCGCGCGGGCGTACCGTCGCATGTGGATCGCGGGTGTAACCGGCGCGGGTGCTGCCGCTTCGGGTGTTGCCGGAATAGGTATTGGTACCGTATGTTTTTGCGGTGCGCGCAGCTCCGGTATATGACGTATTGCCCATGCGGGTGCGTGTATCGCCCGCGCCTGTAAGGGTAGTCGTCGAGGCGCCGGTCTGTGCGCGTCGCTGCTCCTTCCGTTCAAGCCGCTCCTTCTGCGCGCGCTTGCGCTTGAGCTCCGCGCGGCGTTTGCGCTCCAGCACCGCAAGCGCTATGAACGCGATGCCGAATATGCTGCAAAGTATTATCAGCACTATGAACAGGCCGCGCAGTGTGCTGGTCACTCGCGCGCCCAGGTTGCCGCCCAGCGTAGTTATGCTGGCCGTGCCGTCGCCGTCCGCGCTTGCCACGGACACGCCAACATAGTCGGCGGTTATGTTGGCGGTATAGGTATACGGGTTGCCGGCAGAGTCGGTCATCTCCAGCGTAAATACGAGGTTGCGTGGCTCACCCACAAATACCGTCTGGTCTATATTATGCTCGCCGGGAGATATCGTGTCCACGCGCTTGAGCTCGCCCTGCTCAGTCTCGCTGAGCACAAGGTTTGCCATATCCATCGTGCCGGTATTGTTGATAGTAAAGCGCACAGATATGCTGCCCTCGGCGTTGAGCGTTTCCGTCACGGCGGCGGAAAACTCTATGCCCAGCAACGAAGGGTCTATATACTTACGCACGGTGTAGCTTTTGGTATTGTCCTCGTACGGCTCGTCGGCGGAGGTATAGCCGTTAATGTAGAACACCACGTTCCTTAGCTCATCCGTGCTTACGGTGTAGGTGAGCGTGCGGCTTTCGCCTATCGCCAGCGAGAAGGTCTCCTCGTTTACGGCGTTGCCCAGCTCGTCCTTTATGCGTATGCTCTTGATGCTTTGGTTGCCGTCGTTCATCAGCGTCAGTGTGAACTGTACGCCGTTTTCCGTGCTTGTGCCCTGCACCACGTCTATGTCGAGATCCGCATTTATCATGCCCAGCGTAAGCTCGGCGATGCCGGAATAGGTTCTTTCCGTGCTGGAGCCGTCCTCGGTATAGGTTATCACGGGGGCGCTTATCACGGTCTCATAGCCCATCTTGTAATCGTATGTGCAGGTATATACCTCGCCCGGCGCAAGGGTTATCTCCTTTGCAATAGGCGTCTTGCCGGCGATGTTGGTATCGGTTATAGCCAGCTTTTTCAGCGTGACCATGCCGGTGTTCGTAACCGTATATGTAAGCGTTATCACCTCGCCCGGAGAGGCCTGGCGGTTGCTCGCGGTACGCGTGGCGGTAAAGCCGGCCGTGCTGGGCCGCTTCAGCACCAGCTTGGCCGTGGACGTCTTCGGGGTGGAGGTGCCGGCTGTGGCATCCACCTCGTTCCATGCGATCTGCAACGTAATGGTCTGGCCTATCATCTCGTCGTTTACCACGGCCTGCGTGGTGCCCTGATAATAGCCGCCGTTCGCCTGTATCGTAACGCCCGTTAGGTCGAACGCGATATTGTAGGCGTTGCTTATGGTGATATTCTCCATCGTGGCGGTCGCATGCTCGTTCGTGATGGTATAGTATATCGTAGCGTTCGTCGCGCCGGTCTCCACCGGATCCGACGTGACGGTTATTGTCATGGCGAACGCATTCGTGCAAAGCAGCAGCACGAGCAGCAGCGCGGGCAGGGTAAGTGCAATTTTTTTCAGCATACGCATGGCGTTTCAGCTCCTATGATTCTAATCCACATATCATTATAAACGAAAATCGCTCTTTGCGCCATATGTGCGGGCAATGTTAGGCGATTGTTAATAAAGCGCTTTGCCGCTTTTCTATTCCTCCACCGGCGCCGGCAGATATTCTTCGCCCACGCACTCGGCGCTTACCCGGCCGTCAGTGCGGCGGGTAAGCTCGGCGGAGAAGTCCGCAAGCCCGCTCTGCGCTATCGTGCCGCGCAGGGTCACAACGTCGGTATATTCGGCGGTAACGCCGTGCAGCGTCTGCTCAAGATAGCCCGCAAGCGCGCTGTGGCGCGAATAGTCCAGTCTAAGCTCAACGAGCTTCGCCGGCTGCATCAGCACCATGCCGGCAGCAGCAGCGGAATCCGACGCGGCGCGGGAATACGCCCGCACCAGCCCTCCCGCGCCCAGCAGCACGCCACCGAAGTAGCGGGTGACCACTATCAGCGTATCCGTAAGCTGCTTTGCGGTAAGCACATCCATTATGGGCCTGCCCGCCGTGCCGCCCGGCTCCCCGTCATCGGAAAAGCGCGCGGGATTGGCAAGCGCGCCTATGCGATAGGCAAAGCAGTTGTGTGTGGCGTCCCAGTGCCGCTTTTTTATGCCCTCCAAAGCGCAGAGCGCTTCCTCCTCGCTGGATACGGGAAGGCAGCGCCCGATAAACCTTGATCTATTTATGATAAGCTCCGTTTCGGATGCGGAGCTTACGGTGACGTACGGCTGCATCAGCCCGCGATCACCCGTACGAAGCCCTTTTTGCCCTTTTTGAGCACCGCGCCGTCATTTAGCAGGCCCGCGTCCAGCGTGGCGTTTACATCGGTTACCTTATCCTCACCCACGTAGACCGCGCCGCTTTCCACCATGCGCCGCGCGTCGCTGTTGGAGCTGCACAGCTTGCCCTTTACCAGCAGGGACACTATGCGCAGATCGTCTTCGGGAGAAGCGGTTATGGTGGGCATATCGGCAAGGCTTCCGCCGCCGCCGAACAGCGCCTCGGCGGCGACTGCGGCAGCTTCGGCCTTTTCTTGGCCGTGCACCTGCGCGGTAAGGGTAAGCGCAAGCACCTTTTTTGCGTTATTGAGCGCAGCGCCGCCCTCGGCGCACAGCGCGCGTATCTCCTGCAGCGGCAAAAATGTAAGCAGGCACAGGCACTTTTCCACGTCCGCGTCGCTAACATTGCGCCAGTACTGGTAAAAATCGTATACGCTGGTCTTGCTTTCGTCCAGCCAGAGCGCGCCCTTTTCGGTTTTACCCATCTTCTTGCCCTCGCTGGTGGTGAGCAGGGCGTTGGTGAGCGCGTAAGCGGGGCGCTGCTCCTTGCGGCGTATGAGATCCGCGCCGCTTAGTATGTTGCTCCACTGGTCGTCGCCGCCCATCTCAAGTATGCAGCCGTAGTCACGGTTTAGCACGAGGAAGTCGTAGCTCTGCATAAGCATATAGCTCATCTCGAAGAAGGTTAGCCCGCGCTCCATGCGCTGCTTGTAGCACTCCGCGGCAAGCATACGGTTAACGGAGAAAAGCACGCCTATATCCCGCATGAAGTCAAGGAAGTTGAGCTCGCGTATCCAGTTGGCATTGTTTACGAATATGGCGGCGTTCTCGCCCTCAAACGAGAGCAGCTGCGACATCTGCCCCTTGAACTTTTCAGCGTTGGCGTCGATCTCCTCGTTGGTCATCATGCGGCGCATATCGGTTTTGCCGGAAGGGTCGCCTATCATGGTGGTGCCGCCGCCCAGCAGCGCTATGGGCGTATGCCCGGCCCGCTGCATATGCGCCATCGCCATAAGCTGCACATAATGGCCTATATGAAGGCTGTCCGCGGTAGGATCGTAACCGATATAGAATCGTATCTTTTCGCGGCCCAAAAGCTCGCGCAGTTCGTCGGGATGAGAGCATTGCTTGATAAAGCCGCGCTCTGTAAGGATATCGTATACGTTGGCGCTCATAGAGGTAATCTCCTTATTTATATTGGCAACAGCATAACATATTGCGCAATCGAGTTCAAGCGTGCAAGCAACGCATCCCCCTGCTTAATTCGGCATATGCCGCGGCCACGGTTCGACGCTGTCAGCAGAAACACAGGCGTATCATGCAGGTGAGAGGTACACATACGATGGGGGAGCTTATCAGCGCACATATAGCGCCGTATATAAAACGGCGCGAGTTTATCGCGTAGGCCGCGTCGCTGTTTATCGCATTTTCGCTGGGACTTATCGCCCCGCCATTTGCGCCGGCGGCCGTTGCGGCGGCATGGATGCTGGACATATTGCCCTACTACGCGCTGGTGGGCGGCGTGGCAGGCGCGGTGCTCAGCGCGTACTACGATGGCGCGATGGCAGCGGCGCTCATGCTGGCCTGCGGCTGCACGATGGAGCTTTACAAAAGGCCGGAGCGCAAGGCCAAGCTGATAATGCTTATAGGCGCGCAGCTTGCGGTAATGCCGTTTTACGGTATGGGCTCGCTTGCGGAGTGCGCATACGAGCTGTGCGGCATAGGAATATCCGTGCTGTGCTGCGCGCTGCTGTGCCGCGCGGGCAGGGCGCTTATAGCTCCGCGCAGGCTTACGGAGCTGGAGCAAACGCTCGTCTGCGTGCTGATCACACTTATAGCCATGTCGCCCGGGAGGGCGGACGTGCTGGGCGTACGGCTGACCTGCGTGCTGTGCGCGCTGGGCGCGCTGTGCGCCGTGCGGGCGCGGGGTATATACGGGCTGGTGGCGGCTGTGCTGCTTTCAGCCGGCTGTATGCTTACGCTGGGCGAGGTATCGGCTGCGGGGGGCTTGGCGCTATGCGCACTGTGCGCTGCCCCTTTCTATAAAAACCGCTTCGGCTGCGCGGCCGCCTTCTGCATTTCAGCGGCGATATGCGCGCTGGCCATAGGGGGCAAATCGCTTACGTATATAGAGTGTGCGCTGGCGGCGGGAATAGGCACCGCGCTTCCTGAGCGGGTATTTCTGCGCTTCCGGGAGGCGGCGCAAACGCGCCCCCGCAGGGCAGCCGTTCTGCACAGGCAGAGAGCTCGCGCGCGTGAGCTTGCGCAGGTGCTTGACCGTCTTGCGTCGCTGCAGGACGGGCTGTGCGCGCTGCAGCTTTCCGGCGCCGCGGCAGCGATGCGAAGTATATGCGGCGAGGCGGACAAGCCCCGCCTTAAGCTGGACACCGGCGCGGCCGCCCGGCCCAAGTGCGGCGGGACCGTCACAGGTGACAGCATGGCTATGCGCGGCGTATATGCGGGTATGCTTATAGCCCTGTCCGACGGCATGGGCTCAGGGGCGGCCGCACACGACGAGAGCGCCGCCGCACTGGCACTGCTGGGCGATCTGTTGGCGGTGGGATTCGAGCTGGACACGGCGCTGATGTGCGTAAACCGCTTGCTGATACGGCGCGACGGATCGGATATGTACGCCACGCTGGATGCTGCGATGATAGACCTGTCCACCGGATGCACGCGCTTTATCAAGCACGGCGCGCCGCAAAGCTATGTTTACAGCGGAGAACGGCTGCAAAGGATCAGCGCCGAAACGCTGCCAGTAGGCATAATAGAATCCGCCCGGCCCGCGCTGCACGAGCTTACTCTCTCCCCCGGCGACGCGTTGGTTATGCTGACCGACGGTGTGTCCGACGCATTGGGCGACGAGCTTGACTCCGCCGTGCTGGACTGCCTTGCAGCGCAGGACGCCAAGAGCGCCGCATGGGAGCTGGTAAATCTGGCCCGGCAAAAAAGCGAAGACGATGACATAAGCGTAATAGTTGCAAAGATATATTGTTAACACTATGTTTCTTTACATTTCGGCATAAAAGTGGTATCTTACTGGCGTTAAGAACTTAGTTAAGTACTATTGAAAGCGAGATTACACATATGCCAAACGACGAGCAGAATTACGCCGCGACACAGCCCGCGCCTGCCGGGCCGTATGCCCAGCAGACAGACGGGCTTACCGAGGAGCAGCTCGAGGAGCTCCAGCGCAAGCGCGACGAGCGCAGAAAACGCAACCAAAAACGCCGTCTGCGCAAGAAACGCAGGCAGATAGTCCTTATAGTGGTGCTGGCGCTGGTAGTAGCGCTGGGCGCCTGCTATTATTTCTTCCTGGGCGATATGGTAAAGGGATTTATGGTAAACTACCATATTGACCGTCTCTCGGATATGACAAAATACGAATCCGTCGAGGATTACTCTGCCGCCGTGGCGGATGCGCGCGCCAAGTACGACGCGCTCACGCCTGAAGCACAGCTGGATATAGACGCCTACCCGCTGGAAGCGGCAGAAACGCTCAGCGGACAGCTTACAGCGCTGGCCTCCTCCATAGCTTCGCTTTCACAGGGCGTGATGAGCGTTGCCGATTATCCTGCCGCCGCACAGGCCGCAGCCAGCGCGCGCGCCGAGGTGGACCTGCTGAACGACGCCGAAAAGGCGCTCGTGAACGCCGACGCGCTCACCGCCTCCGAGGCCGCCCTTGCGCAGTTCCGCACCGACAATGATGCCGTTATCACGCTGAACGAGGATATAGCCGCGTTCACGCTTTCCGAGGGAACGGACAGCGCCGCGATATCCGCCGACATTGCCGCGTATCAGGCGCTTGCAAACCGGGTGGACAGCGTGGGCAGCCCCGACGCCGACGCCGCTGCACTGCTTGCCAAAAAAGCTGAGATAGACGCAAAGATAGTTGCACTGTATACCCAGATTGGCGGCGAGCTTACTACGCTCTCCGGGTATATTTCCACCATGCAGACCGAGATGGACGCCATAGATGCGGCGATCGCAGCCGGCAAGACCTCCGGCAGCAGTACCACCTTTGAGACCGCCACCATGACCGCCTCCATGGACAGAATAACCGCCGCGCTGGAAAACGCCTCTGCCTTTATGAGCAGCTCCTCCTGCGCCGCGATGGTAGCCGCCGACAGCGGGACCTTCACAGCGTCCGCCACGGATGTAAAAACCAAGTATACCGAGGCCTTCAACTACATGACCGGCAACACCATAAACAGCACCAAAAAGCTCGATGAGCTCAAGGCGCTGTTTGAAACCGCAAAGACCGCTTTGCAGGCCAGCATGAGCGAGCTTTCCGCCTACAACGAAAGCGTAACGGCCGCGCTTAACGCCTATGTTGCATTTACCGACGGCGACGTGCAGGCCACGCTTGACGCACCGCAGCAGACCGCCGAAGGCGAAGCGGCAACGGGCGAGCCGGGCTACCTTACCGGCGACGACATCAACCTGCGCTCCGGCGCCGGCACCGACTTTGACTCGCTGGGCAAGTTCAACAAGAACACCGTGCTTACCATACTGGGCGAGAGCGGCGACTGGTACAACGTGCAGATAGGCGATAAGGTCGGCTACGTCCGCAAGGATCTTGTGGCCAAGGGAACGCCCGCAGCATAAATCCACGCACCATCGCATTACCACGGGCGGAGAGATCCGCCCGTTTTTTTGCGCCCGCCGCCGCCGTTAAAAAAGAGGCCGTCCGTTACAGGACAGCCTCCGTCTTATTAACATGTGCGCGTCACGCGCCCTGCATACTGGTCTCCAGCCGCGCAAACGCCTTCTTCACCGGCGGCAGCAGCGCGATAACCACGCACAGCGCCACGTCCACGCCTATCGTGCTTGCGTTGTATATAAGCGAGTAGGCCACGGCGCTCTGGTAGCCCGCCTCAGCCGCATACTCCGAAAAGAATATCAGCCCGCTTGCGAGGCTTGCAGCAAACCGCGCCGCACCGCTGACCAGTATGCCCGCAGGCAGGCTCTTTTTGAAAAACGAGGCCAGGCCGTAGCAGCCGAACGCCACTACGTAATCCAGCAGGAACTGTGCCCAGTGCACTATATACGCGCCCTGTATTATCTGGAGCAGCGCATAGCACAGTGCGGCAATAAAGCCGCGGCGCGGGCCGTACATCTTGGCATACAAGCATACCGGCAGCATACTTGCAAGCGTAACGCTGCCGCCCAGCGGCATGGAGAACAGCTTGATGTAGCTCAGCATAAAGCTGAGCGCTACGCACAGCGCGCCAAACACCATCGCGCGCACGTCAAATTTTTCCTGTGCGCCCTCCGCGGCTGCGGCTTCGGATCTGCGCTTCGGGTGCACACACAGCACGACGATCAACACGGCTGCCGCGACCACCGCCGCAATCAGCAGTACAAGCTCGGTACCCTCAAGCTCCGCGAGCTTCTCAAACAGAACAAAACGCATACTTTATCACGCTCCTAAAACTTGTGCATACAAAAAATCCCCGCTGCCTCTTTTGGCGAGCGAAGATCCATACGTTTTGCGCGGTGTATCTTCACTTCCCTACGGCGGCATTATCCGCATCAGGTTGTAAGGGACTGTCTCAGCCGCGCAATGCGGCACCCCCAGCGAAGGCTTTTCCTGTTGCCATATGGGATTGTAAGGCATCGCAGACGGATTGTCAATGCTTGGCGCACAAGTAATGCAAAACATGCGCAGGAACGCGTGCTGTATGCCTGCTGTATGCGCTGCGGTAAAAAAAGTTTACAAAAGTCCGCGGATGAAGTATACTAAAGGGTCGATTTTTTAGGATAAGGATTTGGTACACGAAACTATGGCAAACGAAATGTTGAGGAATATTGCGATTATCGCGCACGTCGACCACGGCAAGACCACGCTGGTGGATCAGCTGCTGCGGCAATCCGGCGTATTCCGTGCAAACGAGCAGGTGGCAGAGCGTGTGATGGATTCCGGCGATCTCGAGCGCGAGCGCGGGATAACCATACTCTCCAAGAACACGGCGGTAAACTACAAAAACTACCGTATAAACATAGTGGACACTCCGGGCCACGCCGACTTCGGCGGCGAGGTGGAGCGCATACTTCAGCTGGTGGACGGCGTGCTGCTGCTGGTGGACGCATTTGAGGGCTGTATGCCGCAGACCCGCTTCGTGCTGAGAAAGGCGCTGGAGCTAAACAAAATACCCGTGGTGGTAGTAAACAAGGTGGATCGTCCCGGCGCGCGGCCGATGGAGGTTGTGGACGAAACGCTGGAGCTGTTCATGGAGCTGGGTGCAAGCGCGGAGCAGCTGGATTTCCCGGTGGTATACGCTTCCGCGCGCGACGGTATATCCGGCATGTCCCCCGATGCGCTAAGCAGCGATATGCAGGCCCTGTTCGATACCATAATAGCCACCGTCCCCGCCCCCGAGGGCGATGCGGACGCGCCGCTGCAGATACTGTTTTCCACCATCGACTATGACGATTATGTGGGAAGGATTGGCGTGGGCCGCATAGAGCGCGGCACAGTGCAGCGCAATCAGATAGTTACGCTGTGCGGCGGCCACGCGGACAACCCCCGCGAGGTAAAGCTCAGCCGTCTGTACCGCTTCGAGGGGCTGAAGCGCGTGGAGATCGAGCGGGCCGAGGCAGGCGAGATAGTGGCCGTTGCTGGCGTTACAGGGCTTTCCATAGGTGAGACCGCCTGCGATTGCGAGCACGTAGAGCCGCTGCCCTTCGTACATATCGACGAGCCCACCGTGAGCATGATGTTTTTGGTGAACGACAGCCCGTTCGCCGGACGCGAGGGCAAGTACGTCACCAGCCGCAACCTGCGCGAAAGGCTGTTCAAGGAGGTCGAGACCAACGTATCCATGCGCGTGGAGGAGACCCAGAACACGGATATGTTCAAGGTGAGCGGCCGCGGCGAGCTGCACCTTTCCATACTTATTGAGACCATGCGCCGGCAGGATTACGAATTTGCCGTATCCCGCCCCAAGGTCATAATGAAGGCCGACGAATACGGCAAGGTACTGGAGCCTATCGAGGAGCTTACCGTGGACGTACCGCAGGATTATGTAGGCGCGGTAATAGAAGGTTTAGGCCGCCGCAAAGCGGACATGGTAAACATGACCAACGACTCGGAGGGCAGCGTAAGGCTTATGTTCCTAATCCCCGCCCGCTGTCTTATGGGCTACCGCAGCGAGCTGCTTACCTCCACCCGCGGCAACGGCGTGATGAGCCACATTTTTCACGACTACGAGCCGTACAAGGGCGATATCGACGAGCGCGACCGCGGCTCCCTCGTCTGCCATGAGACCGGCGAGACCAGCAGCTACGGCCTTTTCAATACGCAGGACCGCGGCCGGCTGTTCGTAGGCCCCGGTATAGAGGTGTACGAGGGTCAGGTAGTGGGCGAGTGCAGCCGCAGCGAGGACATAGTGGTAAACGTGTGCAAGAAGAAGCACATCACCAACATGCGCGCCTCCGGCAGCGACGAGGCGCTGCGCCTTACCCCGCCCGTACAGCTCAGCCTTGAGCAATGCCTTGAGTTCATCGCCGATGACGAGCTGGTGGAGGTCACCCCCAAGTCCATCCGTATGCGCAAGCGCATACTGAATAAAGAACAGCGCATGAAGCTCGCTTCAAGAGGCTGAAAAAAGGAGTTGTATCCCATGGCCGATAATATCATCATAACCGGCGCCACCCCCGCGCACTATGCAGAAGTGCTGCGCATAAACGAGGACTTCGTGGATATGCTTTCTCCGCTGGACGAAGCGGGGCTTGCTTCGCTTGCGGAGATGGCGGATATGTTCAGTGTGGCGCTTATAGGCGGCCGCGTGGCAGGGTTCGTGATAGTCCTGCGCGAAGGCAAGCCGTATGACAGCGATAACTACAAATGGTTCCTTCAGCGGTATGGCAGCTACCTGTACGTTGACCGCATCGCGGTAAGCGGCGATTTCCGCAGGCTGGGTGTGGCGCGGCGAATATACGAATCGGTATTCGCCCGCGCGCGCGAATGCGGCGTGCCGTACGTCACCGCGGAGATTAACATAAAGCCGGAGCGCAACGAGGCGTCTTTTTCGCTGCATGAGGCGTTTGGCTTTGCCGAGCAGGGCACGCAGTACGTCATGGGCGGCAAAAAGCAGGTGTCCATGCAGGTATCCCGGATAGGCTAAACCGCATAATATTGGAAGCAGACCCGCATAGGGCCTGCTTTTTTGCTGCGCCGCTTTGCAGCTGCTATCCCCCGGCCCCCAGCTCGGATATGGGGCAGAGGGCTATACCGGTATAGTAGTGGGCGAGTATCTCGCGGTAGTCCGCCCCCTCCTCCGCCATGGCGTTTGCGCCGTACTGGCTCATGCCTACGCCGTGGCCGTAGCCCAGGGTGGATATGGTCACCACGCTTGAAATATCCAGCGTAAAATTAGCGCTGTTAAGGTCGAACAGCTTACGGAACTCCCGCCCCGTGAGCGTGACCCCGCCCAGCCGCACTTTCTCCACCCGACCGCTTTCGTAGCGGGAAAGCACCTCCACCTGCCCGTCCAGCCCCCTTCGCGCAAGCTCCGCAAACGGATAAGCTCCGTTTACCCTGCGTGTAAACTCGCGCAGGCTGTATTCCCGCTCCGCGCGGAAGCTGGACGCGCCCTCCTCGCCGGGGCTGTCCACGCCCAGCAGATACGGCGCGCCGGAAAACACATTTACCGCGTCCTCGGTGTGTCCGCCGGAGCAGGAGTGGTACAGCGCCTCTATCGGCTTGCCGCCGTACGTCGCTACGATCCCGGCGGTGGCGCTTACCGCATCCGTTATACGCGCAAGGTTGTATGTATAGTCCTCCCCCCAGTTATCCGCCAGCTCCCCGTATGATGCATAGGCCTGGCAGCAGCCGGAATCCGTGCACACCTCCCCGCCGCCGCGCCCGCAAGGCTCGCCGCCGTACGCGCTCATACGGCACACGGCATATGTGCGCGCCGCTACCGCCTGCGCCTTGAGCGCCTCGGCCTCAAAGCACGCGGGCATCTCGCCCGCCACGCACAGCACTATGTATTCCTCCAGCGGCATATTAAGCAGCGCTTCCGCCTCCGCATCAAATACCAGCAGCTCCGGCGCTTCGCTCAGCAGCGCCTGCTCCTGCCCGCCGCGGCTCATCACGCAGCCCCTCAGCAGCAGCACGAGCGCGCCCAGCGCCAGCGCCGCAAGCAGCACACGCTTCACATTCAGCGTCCTTATGCAATCAAACACATCTTTAAGCAGCATACTCCCATTTTATGCTTCAACATGTGAACAGATGCGGTACTCACCGTGAACAGAAGCCGCCGCTATTGTGCTGCGGCATAAAAAGCTTTATAATGTGAATGTAAATTGGGGTATTGTAGCGAAGGAGTGGTAAATATGACGGAGCTTATCAACAGCGGCGACAGGCAGGCGCTCAAGGAGCTGCTTGCACAGTACACAAAGCCGGTGTACGACCGTATCTCGGCCGCCTGCGGCGCAGACTCCGCCAAGAGCCTGACCCGTCTTGCGCTGGGGGATATAATAGTTGCCGCGGAGCAGGGCGTTTGCCCTCCCGACGCGCAGCTTGAAGAATGGATATTCGGCCTTGCGGATAAGCGTATCGCCGACGCAATGGACGTACGCACACGCGCTGACGCGCTGATATGTGACGCCGCCCAGCCCGCGGAGCATACCACCCGCGCCATGCCGGACAGCAGGCGCGACGACTGGCAGCCGCCCGCATTCGCCGCCGCCTGGACGCCGCCCGAGATTAACACAGCATGGACGCCTCCCCCGGCGCAGCCCATACAGCCGGCCGCACCCGCTCGGACGGCAGCGCCCGTACAATCCCCGCGGTCCGCACCCGCCGCAACGCAGGCGCCGGCTGCCGCGCACACCGTGCCCACGCTGTTTGACAACGGCACAGCATATGACTGCGATGACGACGACGATTATGACGATGACGATTACGACGACGAGCGCGACAGCGGCAAAAAGAGCTTTGGAATGGTGCTGCTTATAATTATGCTGGTGCTTATGATAGCGGCGCTTGTATGGATGCTGGTGGTTATGCTTATGACGCGCGGCGTGCTTCCAATGCTGGACTTCGGCTTTGCCGAATGGTTCAATGGCAATGTATTCCAGCTTTATTAGGCCAAGTATTGGCATAAACTGATTCCGGGGATATGCCCGGATATAAACCTGAGCAGGAGGTAATCTTATTATGGCAATTGCCGAATACTTATCCGGATGGAACATCGCCGCGATCGTATGTCTTATAGCAGGCATCGTGCTGGTGGCGATAGAGATGTTTTCCCCCGGCATAGGCGCGCCGGGCATAATGGGCGTCATTGCGCTCATCACTGCGATAATTCTGCGCGCTGATACGCTTACCAACGCCCTTATCACGCTGATAATTGTGCTGGCGATACTCGGCGTGATGGCGGTGGTAATACTGCGCTCTCTCAAAAAGGGCCGGCTGCAAAAATCCGTTTTCGTACTGAAGGACAGTATAAACGTCGGCTCTACCGAGCTTTCCGATGCGGATATGCAGGCGCTGGTGGGCAAGACCGGCGTGTGTCTCAACACGCTGCGCCCCTCCGGCAACGCTGAGATCGACGGCCGCAAGCTGGACGTGGTAAGCAGCGGCGAGTTCATACAAAAGGGCGCTGCCGTCGAGGTGGAAAAGGTCGAGGGTCTGCGCATACTGGTAAAGGAAGTCAAATGATGAGTTTCTGCAAGCAATGCGGTACGCTGTACGATCCCAAGCAGGGCCCCTGCCCAAAGTGTGCCACAAAGGACGTTCCCGATGAGGCTGTGCAGCCCGCGCCAATGAGCGTGGCGGAATCCTCCCGAGCACGCAGGCGCGCCTGGATACAGCTGATAATCGGCATACCCGCATTCATTGGCTTCATCTACCTCATAATCTACGCAATGCAGCTTATAAAAGGCTGATCAAATACACCTGTGGCTTGAAAGGAGATCTCAAATGCCCGAATTTGCACTCGTCATCGTAATAATTGTAGCCGCCATAATCTTTTTGGCGTTGTTCTTCAGCTTTGTGCCCATAGGCCTCTGGATAAGCGCTACCGCCTCCGGCGTTAAGGTAGGCATTTTCCAGCTTGTCGCCATGCGCATAAGAAAAGTGGCCCCCATACGCATCGTCAACCCAATGATAAAGGCCACCAAGGCCGGATTGGATCTTTCCATAAATAAAATGGAGTCCCACTACCTCGCCGGAGGTAACGTAGACCGCGTGGTAAACGCGCTTATCGCCGCGCAGCGCGCGGGCATACCGCTGGATTTCGGCAACTCCTGCGCCATCGATCTTGCAGGACGCGATGTGCTTAACGCCGTGCAGATGAGCGTTAACCCCAAGGTAATAGAAACTCCGGTGAGCGCCGCTATCGCAAAAAACGGCATAGAGCTCCGCGTTAAGGCAAGGGTCACCGTGCGCGCAAACATAGACAGGCTGGTCGGCGGCGCTGGCGAGGAGACCATAATCGCCCGTATAGGCGAGGGCATAGTCACCACAGTAGGCAGCTCGGGAAGCCACAAGGACGTGCTGGAAAACCCCGACCTCATCAGCCAAACCGTACTCAATAAGGGATTGGATGCCGGCACCGCGTTTGAAATACTTTCCATAGATATAGCGGATGTCGATGTTGGCCGCAACGTTGGCGCACAGCTCCAGATAGACCAGGCGGAGGCGGATAAGCGCATAGCGCAGGCCAAGGCCGAGGAGCGCAGGGCGATGGCCGTAGCGCAGGAGCAGGAGAACAAGGCCGAGGTGCAGGGTATGCGCGCCCGCGTTATCGAGGCGGAGGCCGAGGTTCCCAAGGCTATCGCAGCCGCCTTCCGCGACGGCAAGCTGGGCGTTATGGATTATTACAACATGCAAAACGTGATATCCGACACACAGATGCGCAATTCCATAGCCGACGGCGGCAGCAAGGAGAAATAACGAAGGGAGCGGCATATGTCACTGTTTCCTATCCTGTTTATCGCGTTTATTGTAATAAGCGTGGTATCCAGCTCGAATAAAAAGAAAAAGGCCGAGGAATCGCGGCAGAAGCTGGCGGCGCAGCATCGTGCTGAAAACCAGCCCCCGCCCTCCGATCCAAGGTTTTACGATCCGCAGCCGCCACGCCCTGTACAGCAGCGTTCCGCGCGGCCACAGCCGGATCCCAGGTTTTATGATACCCCCGCGCAGCCCGCGCGCGCGCAGTCCGCTCCCGCACAGCAGGGACGGTACGCACAAACCGGCAGCCTGAGCTACGCCTCCACCGAGGGGATGCAGGGCGACTCCACCGAGGGCATCGGTGCGCGGGTAAGCACGAACGTTTCCGCGTCCGTAAAAAGCCGTGTTTCGCACACTGTAAGACCTGTTACCGAAAGTGCGCATGCGCATGAGGAAACCTCCATCACCGGCATTATGCCGGATTGTCCGGATGAAACCATAGAAGAAAAAGCCGTTTCCGCACCCAAGGCGCCGCTGCTCCGCTTTGACCATGAAGCCGTCGTAAGCGGGCTGATATACAGCGAGATACTTGGCAGGCCCAAGGCTCTGCGGCACGCAAGATAACCCTTCAACACATAAAGCCTCCGACTGCGGCCGGAGGCTTTCCTGCGTTTTAATGATTGTTTTTTTACAATCTGTAAATAATCTGCGATACGGTTGATTATGAAATGGGCAGGTGATATCCTTTGACTATGAAACGTTATTTTGCTTTTTTCCTTGCTGTTTTGTTCCTCCTTAGCCCCGTTTCCGCGCTGGCGGGTACGGTGGCTTACGACGACGCCACCGTTACGGGACTGGAGCTTACCGAGTCCTCCGAATTGCCGGACGCGGCCTCCGCCTCCGAGCTTGACGGGCTTGGCGAATCGTTTGCAGATCCTACCGCCACGGATATTGTGGAGCCTTCTGCAACAATAACAGACGCCGCCACATCCACGGATGCGCCGGATATGACGCTGACGCCCGGCATGTATGTTGACCCGTCGCTGCTGGAGCAGGATGACCCGCTGCTCCATGATGACGGCATCGCCGCATCGGATAAGCACGTGCCGGTTCCGGAGGACGATTATCTTGTAAGCGTAATGTCGCTTGCGGATTGCACATACATCCGCGCGCTGCTCAGCACCAGCTCTGCCAGCGTCAGCGTTACGCTGCACGGAACATACAGCCTGCAGTCCAATGGCGAGACGCTTATGCTGCTTACCGACGGCGCAACCTACAGCTTAAGCTGTTCCGGCAGCACGCTGTACGTCAAGACCGCCTCAGGTTCCACGCTGTACAGCGGCGCGGCCTTCACCATAATGGAGCATACCCCCGTAGGCAGCGCAGGCTATAACTACTTTTCCTTATACAATACCTACCGCGGTGCGACGTTAAACTATAAGGGCAGCCTTAACGCATATGTCAGCAGCGGCCTCAAACTGGTCAACCGCGTATACATCGAGGATTACCTCAAGGGCGTGGTAGGCTACGAGATAGGCGACGGCTACGGCGCGGCGGCGCTTCAGGCGCAGGCCGTTATTGCCCGCACATATGCCGTCAACTACATAAAGACCGCAGGCAACTACGACGTGGTGGACACAAGCGCAAATCAGGTGTACGGCGGCATTCCGTCCAATCATCCCAACTCCGCGCTCGCAGTGGACGCCACCAGCGGCATAGTGCTTACCTATAACAGCGCGGCAGCACGGGTATACTACTCCGCCAGCAACGGCGGCGAGATAGAGCTTGCCGCGCACCGCTGGACCGATCCCACGGTATACGCCTACGAAGCGGCCAAGGCGGATGCTTATGATCTGGCCTACATAACCGCCTCCGCCGCAAGCGGAAGCACCACATATGCAGAATTCGTCACCATAGAAAAGCAAAACCCCGCCCCATCCGGCACGCTCGCCTCCGCGCTCATCAACAACTCGCTCATACCCGCGCTGCTGTCGCAGTACAGTCTTTCCGTTACCGCACCAGATATCACGCTTAACAGCGTGGCCATCGTAAGCACGGCCAAGAGCGGACACGAGGGCTGCTCCTGCTCGCAGATGGACTATATGACCGTCACCTATAACTGCACGATAGGCGGTACTGAGTATACGCTCAGCGCCATCGTACAGGATACGGAGCTGTATATTTCAAACGGCTGGAGCGTGTACCAAAACAGCAAGCTCAGCGAATACTGGCTTACCGACAAGGGCGACTATTACGAGCTGCGCCACGCCCGCTACGGCCACGGCATAGGCATGAGTCAGGTAGGCGCACGCCTTATGGCGTCAAACGGCAATACCTATCAGCAGATACTCAGCTTCTATTATCCCGGCATAGAGTTTACGGCTTCTGAGCAAATAGGCACGCCTGCGCTGACCGGCGCGGAGGTGATCGTCAAGACCACAGGCGTTACGCTGGACAAGACCTACTCGGCCGCCTTTATTGGCAAGCCGCTTCAGCTCACCGCTACCGTACTTCCCGCCAACGCCACCAATAAGCAGCTTGTATGGAGCAGCTCCAACAACGCCGTGGCGACGGTAGATGAAAACGGCATAGTGACCGGCGTTGCCAGCGGTACGGCATACATAACCGCGGTCACCGCGGATGGAAGCAACCGCAGCGCACGCTGCACCGTAAGCGTGACCCGCGGCGTAGATGAAATTGTGATCACCGGGCCAGCCGAGATGGCGGCCGGTAAGTACATAACCCTCACGGCCACCGCCAGCCCTACCAACGCCACCAACCGTAACGTTACGTGGACGGTGGATAATACCAATGCCGCGTATGTTAGCAGCGGCCGCGTGATAGCGCGGAACGTAACTGCTGACACCACGGTAATTGTTACCGCCACGGCAGCGGACGGAAGCGGTGTGACCGCAACACACACCATACTGATAAAGCCCGCCGTTACCAGCGTGGCGATACTTAGAAACGGTGCAGCCGTAACAAACGGGCTGCTGGCGA
>CAZXRQ010000009.1:0-39441 GCA_964642795.1 uncultured Oscillospiraceae bacterium
TAGCCTCGTTGCGGTTTACGCTTATGCCCACGCCCGCCGCTATCGCGTTTGAGGACCGTGACAGGCTCATCGCCGCGCCGCTGGCCTTCGTGAGGAAGTTGCCGTCGTTATCGGCAAGCAGCGTGATGTCGGTTGCGCTGAGCAGGCCGTCGATCGCAACGGCGACTATGTGCTTGCTGATGTTCAGCGCCACAGCCGCGGCTACCTGGAAGCTCTGCTGGCCGGCGCCCTGCGCGCTGCCGTTTTGGGCTGTGTTCTGGCCGGAGTAGGTGTTTGCGGCGTTCTGCCCCTGCGTGCCCGCCCCGTTACCCGCCCCGCTGTCGCCCTGCGCGTTTTGGCTGCGCAGTACGTTGGAGGATAGGTTGCTGTTGTTGTTTGCCTGATTGTTATTCGGGCTGCCGTCAGAGCTGCCGCGGTTATTGTTCAGCGAGTTATTGACATTGCCGCCGGTCTGGTTATTGGGCTGGGGTTCGTTCTGCTGCTCGTTGAAGTAGTCGCCGCTGGTAACCTTGTTGGCGTTGGCCTCGGCGTTGTCCGAGCCGGTCTTAATCCTATTGGTGTAGCGCTCCATATCCGAGCCCATCGCAGTAGCGAGGCCCACGCTCTCGTCCGAGCTTTAGGAATACGCTTCTATGTTTGCTATGCCGTTTGCCGTCACGCTGCCAAGCAGCTCGGATACTACGTTGGATTCTACTATATTTACCGTAACGGCCGCGCCCACGGCGGTGGTATTGCCGGTAGCAAAGCCGCTGGCCTGCGTAAGCGTCTTAACGTTTTCCGACGCATACATGCTGAAGTTGACCAGTATCCTGTTGGCCTCAGTGTCCGCCTCGTTTACGGTGCCGTCGTCGTTTAAGTATTCCTTTTCGTTTATGTTTACCGTGTTGCCGCCGGTGGTCAGCACAACCGCGCCCGCGCCTATCGTCGTGCGTATGTCGTTAAACAGCAGCGTCACGGCGGCGGATGCGTCTATGGCTATATCCTTGGCCTTGCTGGTGGTGGTGGAGCCTGCGGTATTCAAGGGATCCGTGCCGGAAACGCTGTAGGTCTCGCCCTTATGCGTACCGTCTGCGCGGATGGCCAAAGTGCCGGTGGTTACGGTACGGTTCTCGCCTATGCCGGAGGATACCTCCATGTCCGCATAGGTGAAGCCGAACGCCGCGCCCACGCCCACGGTCTTGCCCTTTTGGTTTATGTTGGTCTGGCTGGCCGCCTGCTGCTCGGTTTCGGTCAGCGCGGTGAACCATATGCCGTTTATTGTAACGTCGCCATCCGGCATGTAAAACACATATGCCGTACCGCCCGCCGTCGTAATCTCGGTGGTGACTATCGTTTTAGCCGCATCCGTTCCTACTTTATATGTAGGCGTGCTCACGTTGAGCTTATAACCGGATGCTGCTGCTATCACCACGCGGTCTCCCATCTTGGCCTTGCCTGTGGTGGAGGTGCCGGTGGTGTACGCTGCGGTGTTGGGGCCCAGACCCGATATGGTGTGCAGGTCCTCTTCAAAGGTGGCGTTTATGGTTATGTTGGTAGTGGTGGCGAGCTTTGCGCTATCGGTGGTCTTATACAGGTAGCTCACCTTGAACGTGCCGTCTGCCTGCGGGGTAACGGTCATTGCGACGCCGCTGGTCCCAAACGCGTCTGTCGCGCCGGTATCGCTGCGCGTATAGCTTACTATATATTTGCCGTTTGCGTTCTGCGCAAGCGTATAGCCCTCAGCGGGCTTGAGTATCGCATCGTACTGGTTGCCGCTGCTGGCTATCGTACCGCTGACCGCACCGCCATTGGTCATGCCGCCGGCTGCAAAGGTCTTGGTGCCGGAGGTGGCAAGCGAAGTACCCGTATCCGTACCGGTGGCAGCCGCCACATCCGAGCTGCCCGCCGCAAGGTTTTTATCCGCTATGCCGCCGTCTGTCACGGCGCTGGTGGCGGTGGTATCCTCGAACTGGTTGCTGAGCGCCTTTATGAAGGTATCGCCCGTAACCGTTATGGGGTACAGCGCTGCCCCGTCTTCTGCAAGGTCGGTTATCATGGCGCTGGTGACGCCGTTTATCACCGCGACTGCCACGCTGCCCGCTATGCCCACGCTGGACGCGCCCGCGCCGGCGATCGCTGTGGTAACGAACTTATTATAGGAAGCGTTGCTTTCCGGCTCTATCGTGAGCTCCAGCCAATAGCTAAGCTCGTCCAATACCACCGTAGTAAGCGCTTTGCCTATGTTTTGAACCGCAGTCTTGAGATTTTGCTGTAAGGTCGGCCCTATGCCGTTGCGGATGAAGGTTTTGAATGCCGCAATGTCGATTATGCCGGCGCCCAGCTTTTGAAGCATACCGGTAAACAGCTCTGTCATGGCTGTCGCCGGGTCGCCCGTAAGCGCTTTTATACTCGCAAGCTTCTGCGTAAACGTGGAGGTTGAGCCGCCGGTCACGTTTTTCGCCATATCGGTTATCAGCGCAATCGCGAGATCGAGGAAATTGTCCGGCGTAAACTCGAAGCCGTCCAAGGCCTGTTTTAATCCAGGGAAATCTGAATCCAGCAGATCGTTGAAGTTGTTCTTGAGCCGCGTGGGAAGATCCGCAGCCAGCAGTCCGGAAAGCCCGGTGTTTGCAAGCAGCGCATCCAGCCCGGTTTTGAGCGTGGCGTCGATAAGGTCGTTCACCACATCTTCAAGATGCTCAGCCAAGGTATCGGAGAGATTCATGGATACCACAAGCTCCGCGACCCATTCGGTGATCATGCCGCGAACCAGCGCCACAATTATGTTGTCCTCGGAGGCAACAGGTGCGGCGGTCTTGGGTTTTATGGGATCCGTTATCATCAGCGCCAGCACGTCGAGATGGTTGGCGTTGATAGCTGCATTCTCTATATAGGCGATGTTATCGTAGTTGATGACGTTTATTGCAATGGCAACGCCCACGCCTATTTTAGCGTTGGTAGCGGCGGCGTTGGCGGAGACGCTTGCGTTTGTGCGGGCGTAGCTTATCACGCTGACCACGCCGCCGCGGGTTACGGTGCCGTCGTCGGCGGTAGTATCCGTGCCGTTTGCCGTCACGGTTATACCGTCGGTTATGCGGCTCTCCGCGCGGTTGGTCAGTATATTCAGCGCAAAGCCCGCGGCGATCTGCACGTTGCCTTCGGTAGTCTGTGCGGTCTGCCGGTTGGAGCTGGCGCCGTTTATCTTGCTGCTATTTGTGTTGTTGCTGCCGGTCTGGTCTGCAAGCCGGCTGCCGCCGTTAAGCGCACGGTTCGCTTGTCTGTCCGATTCCCCGTCGCCCGAGTCGGTATTCGTACCCGTGGCGGTGGAGGTCGCGGAGGTGCGGGTGGCGCGGTTATTGTTGTTGTTGGTAGCGCCCTGCGAGCCCGCACGGGAGGTAGAGGTAAGCGCATTCTTGCTGGAGGCCAGCAGGCTCACGTTCTTTGCCGTAACGCTGCGGGAGAGGCGCGATACCGCGCTGTCGTTGAGTACGCTTATTGCAAACGAGCCGCCCACGCCCACGCTGCCGCCCGCCGCCGAAGCGTTGGCGGAAAGCTCGCGGGTTATTGCGCTTACCGCGCTCAGCTCCGCGTCGCCTGTGAAGGTAAGTATGGGATCATTGGCCTTGGGCATTCCAAAGTATGCCTGCACGTCCGCGCCGGATACCAGCAGTGCAAGCACCGGAGTAACGGAGGTGCCGCCAGAGCTGCCGGCCTTTGCAAGCATGGTCTCGCTGAGATCGTGCGATGCGGATATGTTGAGCGAGGAAAGCTCGGCCTCCGCCGTCTTTAGCAATATTGAAGTGCCGTCCTGTATGGCGGCCGTTACGTCTATGCCGCTGACGCCGATGGCAAGGCCCGCACCCACGCCCACGCTGCCCTTCGAGCTGCCGGACGTGCCGGCGGCAGTAGTGGAACCCGTGGAAGCATTGGGCGTGCAGTCCGCCTGCACCACCGTGCGTTCATAGGAGCTTGCGTTTATGGAAATGCTGCCGCCGTTGGCCAAGGTTATTGCCGCGGTATTATATACCAGCGCCTGAGTGCGCAGGCTTGCCACCTGTACGGCTATCGCGCCGCCTATGCCTATGTTTCCGGTGGAATAGCCGGCCTTCGCTATGCAGCTTGCGGTCACGCGCTCACTGGAGGAGCCGGAGTCCGCGCTGATGGATATGCCCTGCACGTCTATCGTGCCGGACTTTATAGTGGCGGAGCTTGTGTGCTTTACTACGCTTACCGCAACGCCTACGCCCAAGCTCACGCTGCGGCCGCTGCTGTTTGCGCTGCTGTCCTGTATGAACGTGCCGGTTATGTTGAGCGTGGTGCCGGACGCGCACGCGGCGGGCATGGTGTATATGTATTTACCGGTGGTAAGGCTCTTTGAAACGGTGCGTGTCTCGACGTTTTGGCCGGAGCGCAACACTACCTGAATGCTTCCAGTCTTTAGCATATAGCCGGCTGCCGGGGTGATTATCAGCTCTATCTCGTCGCTCTCGTCGGCGGTGGTGCGGCCGCTTATCGTGCCGCCCGCCACCTGCGCATACGTTATTGAAGCCTTGCCGGTAGCCTTATCCAGTATGAACTTAAAGTAGGCATCGCCGTTTCCAAAGTCCGCAAGCGAGCGGGTGCCGCCGGTATCGGGATCGTCTATCGTGGTAGGAAGCGTCCAGGTCCACGCGCCGGTGTCGGTGGTAGGTGCGGTTATGGTTATGGTGACGTAATCCTCGCCCATCGAATCCACCAGCACCGCGGTAATGGCGGAATAGCTGCCCTTGGTCAGCGCCGTGCCGGTCGGGTCGCAGAAGGTGACCGTTTCTCCCGCGTCGGCGCGAGTTATGGTGGCGCCATTCTGTTTGAAGGTAACGCCGGTGCAGTTGAGGTCGAAGCCCTTCTCCACGAAGGTGGAGGTTATCGTAAGCGCCGCGCCCACAGCAATATCGGTAGGCATGGTGAAGGTGAACAGACCGTCCGCGCCGCGGGTCAGCGTGGTGGCTGAGGCCGTGCCGTAGCTTATCTTTATTACGCCTATTTCGTAATCATCGGCCGGGTTTTCCTCTATCGTTATGCTTTCGCCGAGGTTCGCGGAGGTGACCGCGTTGCCGTACTGATCCAGCGCCCTGACCGTACCGTTTGCGCCGTTGGATATGGTAATATTGCGGCTGTCGCCCGCAAACTCGGCTGTAAGCACCGCCCAGTTGCCCGTGCCCGGGGTTATGCCGGTTATGTCTATGTAGTACTGGCCTTCGTTTACATTATCCTTGGTAAGCGCATATGTGGTGGTCCCCACCTGATTGCCGCTTGCATCGCGTATCACTATCTTGAGCGTGCCGTCGGTCAGTGTATAGCCGGAATCCGGCGTTACCTTGAACGCGTATGTCATGCTGCCGGTTGTGGTGTTGCGCGAAACAAGCGTTATGTTGCCATGCACCAGCCCGCCTATTTTGAACGTATCCGCGATGATGATCTTTTCGCTGCTGGTGGAAAGGTTGGGGTTGGTGTCCGTTGCGGTGGCCAGTCCGGTGTTCGTGGCGGAGGCGATGGTGGTAGGTGTGCCTGCCGGCGAGCCGTCCGCCGTAGTATAGGCCTGGGTAACGCCATCCGTGCTTACGGTAAGCGTGCCGCCTGCGGTAACGCTGCCGGTGGTATTTACCGACGCTTCATTATTGTTTATTATCACGCCCAGCGCGACCGCGCCTACCACCTGTGAGCTGCTGGTGGTGCCGCGGGTCGTATTGGTGTTTGGCAGGCTGGTGGTGCTTGCGTTTGTGAACGCGCCCTTCACCGTAACGTCCGCATCCGGCATTATGAAAACATATTCTCCGGCGGCGTTGGCGGTGATGATCTCTGTAACAGTGATCTCGTTTGCGTCCTCCATCTGCTTGTATATCAGCTCGAGCTGGCTGTCCTTCAGATGGTAGCCGTCATTCGGGTTGATTATTACCAATACCTCTTTATCGGGATCCACCTTGACCGGATCCGATTCGTTCACCTTGGTTATGCCTATTACCAGCGTGCCGTGATCGATCAAGCCGGATACGTTGGTGGTAACGGTATGTGCGTTTGTGCTGGTGGCGTTTACGGTCGCGCGGTTGGTGGCCTCGTTTGCGCCGCCAACTCCATCCTCAAACGTATCCGTTATGCCAGAGCCATCGCCGGACTGGTCGTCGTCAAACAGGCTGCCTACGTCCGGATCCTCCGTTGTTGTGCCGCCCGCTACCTCCTTAAAGGTCGCAACCAGCGTTACCTCACAGCCTATCTTAACGGTTTGGCCGTCCTCTGTGGTGGTGCCTATAACGGGCATTGTGAACACATATTTGCCGCTTGCGTTTTGTGTGATGGGTATAAAGGTGTAGGATACGCTTGCCTTTTCAAGGTATTTGAGCTTGAGGGTATCCAGCTCGTAGCCCGCGTCCGGGGTAACCGTTACCGTGACCTCCTCTTCAACGTTTGCGCGTTGGTTAACGGTTATCGTGCCATGCTCGGTATCCTGCTTGTTTATGGTATATTCCTTGCCCGCGAATTTTTCGGTAGCGCCGGTGAGCTTTTCCTTGGCCGCGCCGACCAAGCTGCCCGCGCTTTGCTTTAGCAGGGTGAGCGCTGTGGTCTTTATCGTGGCAAGTGACATCTGGCCGCCGCTGCCCGACGCGGCTGTTCCGGCAGCCGGGGTGGCGGAGGTCGCGTGGGTGGTGACCTTCTCTATGGCGTTGCTGGTAAGCGATATGCTGCCGCCCGCCGTAAGGCTGCCCGCGCCGCCAAGTATAACATCGGCGTCCTGTATTACTATGGAAATAGCGAAGTAGCCGCCGGAGTTCTTAACCGCCGTGCCCTTCTTTGCTATGGTGCTTACGTTGGTGGTGCTGTCGGCGGAAAGCATTATGTCGCCGTTATTACTTATTATATTGCCCAGCACGTTGACGTGGCAGTCTACCACGGCTACGGTGAGCGCCAGCGAAAACTCCAGCTTGCCCGTCTTGGCCTCGCCCTCCAGCTGCACGGTAGAGGTGCTGGACATGCGTACGCTGCCCTCCGCCGTTATGCTGGCGTTTTCGCCCACGGTTATCTCGCTGGATACCACCGCTATGTTAAGCGCAAGCGGTATAAAGCTTGCAAGCGCGCCTGTGCCGGTCTTGATTATCTTTACCACCGTAGCCGTCGTGGCGGTAACGGACTTGGCCGTTATATCGCCCAGCAGCTCTATCGCAGCGGAGCCCACCTTGACGCATATGAAGTTCAGCGCGCCGGTCGGCTCAAGCTGCTTGGTCTGGCTGCTGGATGCGGACAGCTCCACCGTGCCGGAGGCGTCTATGCTTGCGTCCTCGCCCAGCTTGATGAACGTATCGCTCACCACATCGAAGAAGCTGGCCTCATACTCAAAATTGCCCACGCCGATGGTAAAGGTTATATCGTCGTCCACGGCCTTAACGACAAGGCTCGAGCAGGCGATGCTGCCGTTTATGGTTATCTGCTCGCCGTTGATTACGAGATTGAAGCTGGGCGCGCTTATCTCGCCGATCACAACTTCCTCCCCGTTGATCACGAGATTGCTCATGAACAGATCGGAATCGCTTACAACGATCTTTTCGATCGACATATCGTCGCCGCTGCCATAGGTATAGTTGGTAAACGGCGCAAATCCGGCATCGTCTGCAAGCTCCAGCGTGCCGTCTTCGTTGATGCTCTCTATCGCGATGGTGAGCTTATTCGCCAGCGCGTCCGTGAACGCGACAAACGTGGACTTGCCGCTTAGCGTAAGGCTCTTTTCCGCACTGTTTCGAAGCAGTATGCTGTCGCCTTCGAGCTTGATGCGCGGGCTCTCCGTAGTGTCCGTACCGATCTTGTCGTCCTCGTCCAGTTCGCCGGTAAGGTGCAGCCGGTTGCTGCCGCTTCCGCAATTCAGTGTTATGGCGCTTGTGAACGCCGCCGCGGACGTATCCACGGATATGGTATCGTCGCCGTCGCCGCCGTTTAGCGTTGCGCTGCCATTGACGCTTGCTGCATCTGAGGACAGGGCTATGCTGTCGTTGCCCGCGCCGCCGTTTACGGTGACGTTAGCGCCGTCGCCTGCCACAACGGTGATGGTATCGTCGGCGGTAGTGCCGTATATGGTGGTAGTGGAATTCTTGATGGTGATTATCTTATCCAACGCCATATACAGGCCGGCCATAACTACATTTATGCCGCTTATGCTGATATTGGCGTTTACAATAACGTCGTTGTTCGCGCCGGTATAGTCTTCTCCCGCGTCGTCGGCTACTATATATAATATGAAGCTATTGTCCAGGTTCACGCCTACGCTCAGCTTGGTGGTGTCTATGGTTATATCCGTAACGGTGCCGGTAAGGTCGTATTGACCGGCGGCTACCGTTACTGTAATGGATTTGCTGTTGCTTTCCGCCTGCTGAAGCGCGCTCTCCACTGCGCGGTTCAGGGCGTTGTCGGTATATACGGGCAGCACCTGGTCAGGAGCGTCTGAATCGGTGGCGGTGGCGGGGGTGGGGTTTGAAAATTCGCTCGGGTCGTCGATCTCCACCTGGTTATCGCTGGTATCGACATGCTCCGTCACCTCGGCCCCGCCGTCGGGCGCGACTATCGGTGTACCAACGGTTACGTCGCTGGCGTCCGTGTCGGTCGCGACGATAACTGTCTCTTCTGCGTGTGCGGAGGATGGAAACGCCAAAAACAGCGCAAAACACATAAGCAGCATAACCGCCGCACATGCGATCACCCTTATAGATTTTTGACTAGAATAGCTTGCCATGATGTTGTCCCTCCGCATTAATCCGAAACGTTGGTAGGAGTGCTTTCGACGTCCGTCGGGGTACCCTCCCATGTTGTAAACTGGCCAAGCAGCTCGCTTGCCGCCGCTGTCAGCTCCGGCTCGTCGCCAGCCTCGATTACCGCCACAAGGTCATACGCCGCGAGCACATATTCCTCCATGTTGAGGTAGCATACCGCACGGTTGTAGTAGCTGGGCGAAATCGATTCGCCCCGTTCGATGGATAGTGTAAAATCCTCGCAGGCCGCTTTGTATTCCGCAATCCCCGTCAGGGCCACGCCGCGGTAGTAATGCACATCCTGCGTATCCGGCTGAAGCTCGAGGCAGCTTGTAAATCTTTCCACCGCTTTGTCATACTGCTCCAGCCCAAGGTAGGCCAGTCCCACCCATTGGTAAAGCTGAGAAATGTCCGTCGCGCTCGCCAAAGCGTAGTCAGCCGCCGCTTCCTCCGCATCCTCAGTCTCCGCCGGCTGGGTAAGCAGCGCTATGGCCGCCTCGCCGTCCTGTATCACAGAGGCGTAGTCGCCTGCGATGTAAGCGCTGAGCACCGCCTGGGAATACAGCAGCGCCGGCTGGGAATACCCCGCCTCCACCGCATTGTGAAAAGCCTCCGTAGCAACGCCGTACTGCTCTTGGTTCATAGCAGCCACGCCGTACATGGCGTTGAACGCGCCCGTTTCATCCGTGCCGCCCTGCTCAAAGTAGGCGGTCAAATCCTCGTACGCGGCGGCGTAATCGCCCAGTATCAAATAGCACCGCCCGCGCCCGGCGTAATAGGAAACATCGAAATCCTCCGCGCTCGAAAGCGCCTCGGTATAACATTCTATGGCCTTATCATACTCGCCTATGCTTTCGTATACCGGCGCCGCCGCCGCGAGTATGGATACCACCCTGCCCTCCAGCGCGAGGTATTGCTCTATATCCCGCACCGTGGCCTCCGCCTGATTGAGCTCTGCGTATATCTGCGCCCTGAGCAGATAGGTGTCCGCTTCGTCCGGGTCCAGCTGCAGCGATTCGCCAAGGCTCGCGATGGCCTCCTGCATATCCCCGGTAAGCGCATACAGGCAGCCCAGCTTAGTATGCAGCCCAGCAAGCGCTGAGCTGCTGCCCTCCTCGGGAAACAGCCTTATGCAGCCCTGCATATACTCTATCGCGTCCGCATACTGCTCCTTCGCTATTGCTACCGACGCGCGAAGGTCGTAATCCTCGTAGGTTGTCGCCTCGCCCCAGGTCTGCATCAGCTCCCAGATACGGCTTATCTGATCCTCTGTAAGGTAGTCTGTGCTCTGTTCAACATATTCGGCCGCTTCCGCCGCTGCTCCGTCAGTAAATTTACTGCTTGCAAAATCTATCCTGCTCGCATAGCCCAACAACGTTGCCGCTAAAATCAGAATAGCCAGCATTCCGGCAATAGCGCGTATCGCCAGCCTGCCTGCCGGTTGCTGCCGGGGGGCTTGCTCTTCCATTTTCTAAGCCTTCCACATCATACTGAATAAAGTATGAATATTCATAATTACATCATTATTCTAGGATTTTATTATATTGTTGTTTCATGCGGTGTGTCAATAGATTGGAGGGGTGCCACACAATTTTAACTTTTTTTGGTTTTTTGAATTCTACCGTAAAAAAACAGCTGTGCTTATGCTTATCTCTCCGGCCGCAATCCTCGCGGTAACGCCATCGTCATACCTTACCAGCAGCGCGGCGTCGTCATCCACATCCATTACCACAGCCTCCCGACCGCCCTGCGGCAGCAGCACCAGTACACGCCTGCCAATAACGAAGCAGCGGCGGCGGTATTCCTGCATGAACGCCCTGTCCGGCAGGGCGGTATACAGCGCATAAAGCTCATCCAGTATCGCAGCGGCAAGCGCCGCGCGCATATCCGCAGCGCCGCCCAGCGCAGCCGCGTTGCCAGCCGTTTCCGGGAATCCGCCCTTAGGCGGCGCGATGTTCACACCTATGCCCGCCACCGCATAGCGCAGTGCGCCGGAGGCGTCAAACGCCCCCTCCGTAAGGATTCCGGCCACCTTGCCTTCCGATGTGTAAAGGTCGTTTACCCACTTTATGCCCGTCTCCGTTTTGCACACAGTCTCCACTGCGCGGGCTGCGGCCACCGCCGCCGCCGGCGTGATAAGCAGCGTCTCCTGCGCGGAAAGCGCCGGCTTGAGCAGCACGCTCATATACAGCCCGGTGTCGCACGGCGAATAGAAGCTGCGTCCCATCCGCCCGCGCCCCGCGGTCTGCGCGCAGGCGATCACCGCGGCGCCCTCGCGCTCTCCCGCCTCCGCACGCTCCTTGAGCAGCGTATTGGTCGATGGTACGCTGCCCCGCACGTTTACGGAATAGAACCCGCGCTGTGCGAGCCGCCCGACTATATCCTCCGCTGCGAGCGCCCGACCCGGGCCTCCGGTTTCGCCTGTAAATGACATACGCCTTTTTCTCCGATAATGTAATTAATTTGTATACTCTTGTATATATATTAATTCGGCCCGCCGGAATGACCGGCAGGCCGGACTATTTCATGCCTGCGCCTGGGTCACGCCTGCGGCAGCTCCTTCTCCTCCACCAGCGCGCGGACAAAGCGCACGGCGTTGTTCACGTCGTCCCAGTCCACGGTTTCTGCCGGGGTATGCACATAGCGTGTAGGCACGGATACGCAGCCTGCAAGTATGCCGCCGGCGGTGCGCTGTATAACGGAGGTGTCCGTGCCGCCAGCCTGCAATACCTCGTTTTGCACCGGGATCTTGTTTGCGGCGGCCACGCGCTCCATGTACTCGCGTACGCACATCGGAACTATGACGGAGCCGTCCATCACCTTTATCGCAGGGCCCTTCCCCAGCGCCACGGCCATGCGGGCCGCCTTGGGAGTATCTCCGGTAAGCGTAACGTCCAGGTTTATGTTGAGATCCGGCTCAATTCCGAATGCCGCGGCGCCCGCGCCCCGGCAGCCCAGCTCCTCCTGCACGGTAAACACGGCGTATATATCATGCGGGGACTTCATCTCTTTTAGCGCCTCCGCTATCACGGCGCAGCATATGCGGTTATCCATTGCGCCGCAGACTATGCGCTTGCCCATCTCCATCATGTGAGTGTAGTATATCGCCACGTCGCCAATCTTAACGTGTTTTTCGGCTTTTTCGCGGGAGGTTGCGCCAATATCCACAAACATCTCCTTCATCGCGGCCGTAGCAGGGGTCTTTTTCTCGGTCTCGTAGAACAGCACGCCATAGATGCCGTTTGCAAATATCACCTTGCGGGCGATGGATATCGCTGTGGTGACGCCGCCTACCGGCATTACACGCAAAAAGCCCTTTTCGTCTATATCTGTAACTATAAGTCCTATCTGGTCCATATGCGCGCTTAGCATTATCTTTTTGCCGCTTTTGCCTTTTTTGTGGGCGATAAGATTGCCCAGTTTATCGGTCTTGACCTCGTCAACATACGGGTTGATATAGCTGCTAAGCACGCTGCTTACCGCCTGCTCATGGCCGGAGGGGCCGTAAGCGGCCAAAATGTCCTCGATCATTGCCTTAAACATAGTTCAACACCTCTTCATATTTTTTGTTTTTGAGGAAAGCGTCCGCAAGCCGGTACGCGTTGTTAAAATCCTCTATGCTCGCCATGCTGTTGGCGGAGTGGATGTAACGGCAGGGTACCGATATGCCGCCGGCAAAGCAGCCCTCAAGCGCCTTGTGTATGGCCCCCGCGTCAGTGCCTCCGGTCGTGCCGCGCCGCAGCTGATAGGGTATGCTGTTTTGCTCCGCAGCCTCCTTCAGCGCATTGAACATGGCCGGCCGCACCATCGTGCCCCTGTCCATAAAGCTTATGGCGGGCCCTTCGCCCACCTTGGTCACAAAGCCGTGCTCCACCTCCGGCATGTCGTTGGCGGTGGTGCCCTCGAGTATCAGCGCAAGCTCCGGCGCCACATTATACGCGGCGGCCTTTGCGCCGCGCAGCCCAACCTCCTCCTGCACCGTGAAGGCGGCGTATAGGTCGCAGTCGTAGGTGTTTTTCAGCAGCTCCATTATTATCGCACAGCCCACGCGGTCATCCAGCGCCTTTGAGCGCATCATGCCGTCGCCCAGCCGCATAAACGTCGTATCAAAGCATATCGGATCGCCCGGCTTAACATACTTTTCGGCGTCCGCCTTGTCCTTTGCGCCTATATCCACGAAAAGCTCGTCGTGCGGCAGGGCGCGCTTGAACTCCTCAGCAGTCTGAAGATGTATCGCCTTTGCGCCTATCACGCCCGGCACATCCTTGCCTACTATCACCCGTTTGGAAACGTTCACGCGGGAATCTATACCGGACTGCGCATAGCACAGCAGTCCGTCGTCGCGTATGTAGCTTACCAGCATACCGACTTCATCCATGTGGGCGGCAAGCATTATGCGGGGGCCCTTGCCGGGCTTATGCGCATACAGGTTGCCCATCGCGTCCACCTTGATATCCGATGTATACGAGGCTATGCCTTCCTTTATATATTTGCGTACCGGGCCTTCCTGCCCGCTTACGCCGTGCAGGTTGCAGAGCGTCTCTAATCGTTCCAGCATAGCATATCCTCCCAGTCCGCGCTTATGCTTTCCACAAAGCCCGCCATGACCTTGGCGCAGTTTTTAAGCGTGTTCATATCGATGCACTCAACGCTTGTGTGCATATACCGGAGCGGCAGGCTGATAAGCCCGCAGGGCACTCCGCCGCGCTCAAGCTGCATCTCCCAGGCGTCCGTTCCGGTGTGGCCCATTTCCACATCCACGCTGTACGGTATGTTCTGCTCCTTCGCCACGGCACACAGCCTGTCCACCACGCCGGGGTGCAGGTTGCTGCCGCGGGTAAAGCATACGTTGTCCATGGGGGCGGTCTCTATATCCTTGGTGCCGGGGGTAGGCGCATGGCAGACGTCCGCCGCTATACCTATATCCGGATCTACGGCGTGCGTTCCGGTAATAGCCCCTATGCCGCCGCGCTCCTCCTGCACCGAAGCGCAGAATACCGCCGTGCAATCCAGCTTGCGCCTGGCAAGTATGTCCATGGCCTCAAGCATGGCCACCACCAGCGCACGGTCGTCAAAGGTTTTGCCCGCGACGCGGTCGTTTTTGAGCTTGACAGGCGGCAGCGGCGCAAACGTAACATTGTCGCCCACGGCTATAAGCTCACGCACACGCTCGGCGCTCATACCCACGTCGCACACCATATCGTATATTTTGTAGGCTTCCTTTTCATCACCGTCCAGAAGATGCGGCGGTATCGCCCCAACCACGCCGGGGATAGGCTGTGTGTCGTGCCCGTATACCATAACGGGGCTTCCCGGCAGCACGCGCGGGTCTACGCCCGCAACGGAGCGTATGCGCAGCATACCGTTATCCTCGATATAGGTGACCATCATGCCGACCTCGTCCATGTGCGACATGAACAGCACCACGGGCTTGCCGCTGCCGATGCGCGCACACAGGTTGCCCGCCGTAGTATAGAATACATCCGGCGTCGCGGCCTTGAAATATCCTTCCACCACCTTGGCTGCGGCGCGCTCGTTACCCGTAACGCCCTTTGCCACGGTAAGGTCGGACAGCGCTTTGAACATGTCCATAAGCAATGCCTCTCCTACTCCTGTTATTATGCCAATGCAAAATCTCCTACATATACATTATAGCATCACTTTTTGTAAAATCCAGCACAAAGCAGAAATCACCGCGCAAAAACGCCGCCGTACCCTAAGCACGGCGGCGTCAAACCGTTGTCCCGTTTTGCCGACGCTTATTTAAACAGCGCGATTATGCGCTGCCAAAACGTCAGCTCGACCTCCTCTATCTCTATCTTCTCCGTCTCCTGCGCGGCTATGCCCTCGCTCATAAACACAAACTGCACGCTTTGAACATCGGTGTTGGACGGCTCTACAAAGCTTGCAAGCTCGCTGTCTGTATTGAAGGAATACTCCTCCGTTATCTCCTGCACCATGTCGTCTATCTGCTCGTCCATGTCTGAGGTCTTCTCCGCCAGCTCATCCATGCCTTCCACAAACTCGCCCATGCCGCCTCTCAGCTCGCCAACGCCATCGTACAGCTCATCCACGCCGAGGTACAGCTCGCCCGTGCCGCTCGCGGCCTGGCTTACGCCGCTGGTATACTGCGACAGTCCGGACAGGAAGGATTCAAACCCGCTGAGCAGCTGCTGAAGCTGCGCCGCCTGCTGCATGCCGGCGGTCTGGTCGGCGGTGAGGTTCGCGCCTACCATCTTGGTCAGAAAGCTCTTTAGTCCGGCCTGCGTCGGAGTTACATTTGCGTTTGCCGCAAGCGTCGCAAGCTGCGCTGCCGTCTGCAAGCCCGCTGCGAGCGCCGTTGGATCGCCGGCAGCTTCGTTTGCTGCCATCACCACCAGCAGCGCCGTCGTGCCGGACGCAGGATCAAGGCTTGTGTTTGAAGCAAACGCCGCATACGCTTCGGCACTGGTTATGCCCACAGCCTGTACGCTGGGCACGTTATAGGGTACGTTGGACGCGGAGGCCAGCATGGTCTGCGCCGCTTCCGCCTTGCCCGCCGCGGTAAGCACGCTGCCCGCGTAGGTAAGCGCAGACTGACACTCCGACGCAGCAGGCGATGAGTTTGCTTCTACCTGCGTGTTGGCTATGTATATAAGCAGCTCCAGCGCATCGCCGGACAGCCCGGTGCTCTGCGCGATGCCCGCCTTTACCTGTGCGCGCATGTCGTCGGTTATGCCGCTCATTGCGCCCAATATGCTGTCGTAATTGCTCCAGGTAAGGCTTGTGCCGGTGGCGAGCGCACCGCTGGATTGCAGCAGCGCCTCCACCATACTCAATACGCCGTTTGCAAGCGTGCGCGCGCCGCTCCTAAGCTCGCCTCCGCCGCTCGCCAGTTCGCCCATGCCATCGTACAGCTCGTACACGCCGCTGAGCAGCTCACGAACGCCGCCTTTCAGCTCGCCCATGCCGTCGTAGATCTCGTTTGCACCGTCGTCAAGCTGGGCTATGCCGTCCTGCAGCTCGGTTATACTGTTGGTGTATTCATCCACCGCGAAGTCGCCAAGGTCTATGCCCAAGGGCACTCCGGCAAACTGTATCGGGTCCATGGCAAAGTCAGTTATATCGGCGGTTATCTCACACTGTGTCGCGGAGCCGGGCAGGCATATCACGCTTATTATCCTGTCCCCACCGGAAGCCGCCACGGTGCCGTTATCCGCCTTGATATTTGTACACAGGTCCCCGTCCAGCGTCACGGTTATCTGCATGGCGTAATTCTCAAAGAAGCTCGAGGTGCAGCGCGAATTCTCCGCCACGTTCACCGTCAGCGAAAGCGCGCCGGCTGCGCCCGCAAGCTGCGATGCGTCCACTATCTGCCCGTTCAGCCGCCATGTTAGGCGTATATCCCACGGCAGCTCGGCTTGTGTAAGGTCGCCCTGATAATAGAACCGCCCCGCATCCGCCTGTACGCTTATTGCGCTCCCGTTTTGGCTTATGGGCGCGGCGGAGGTAAGGTTGGTGACGGTAGCGTAATTGCCAAGATCGGTTACTTCGCCGGCCGAATCGAGGTAGAAGCCGTTTACAACATATACCCCTGCGACCGCGCCGGAGTTGTCCAGCTTGGCGTATACTACCTCCTCCTTTTCGCTCGCCGCCAGCGCAGTGCCGCATACGGCCAGCGCCATAAGCGCCGCCACCGTCAAGCATATCAGCCGTGTTTGGTATTTACGCATTGCAATCATCGTCCTTTATATGTTTTTCGCGCTTGATACGGCGCCTTTTAAGCATATCCTCCGTAAGCGTGGTATGCGCTATCACGCCGTCCAGCAGCACCAGCAGCGCCGGCAAAAACAGCATCACCATCGCGCAGGATATAAGCGCGCCGCGCGCAAGTATCTTTCCCAGCTCGCTGATTATCGCGCTGGAGGAGACTATGCCCAGCATAAAGCCCGCGCACGCCAGTATCAGCGCCGGGGTAAGTATGCTGGGCGCGGCGGTGGTCACCGCGGCGGCTATCGCCCCGTGTTTGTCCAGGCTCTTTCGCTGGTTAAGATAGTGCTGCGCAAGCAGTATACCGTAGTCTATCGTTGCGCCCAGCTGCACCGAGCTTATTACAAGATAGCCGATATAGTTTAGCGTATCCCCCGTATAATACGGTATAGCGAGGTTTATCCATATCGCGCTCTCTATCGCCATAAGCAGTATTATGGGCAATGATATGCTCTTGAACGTTAGCAGCAGTATTACAGCTATCGCGATTATCGCGGCCCATGTGACCGTGCCGCTGTCGCCCACTATGGTATTGCGCAGGTCGTAGTTTACGGCGCTTTGCCCCAGCAGATGGTACTCATCGCCGTACAGCTCCTCCGCCGCGGCGCGCACATCCTCCACCACGGCGAAGGCTTCGTCGCCCTCGTCGTTGGTATCGGCATACAGTATTATCCGGCTGTACCCACCGGAGCGCAGCTGGGAAAGCTGATCCTCCGCCAGCATATCCTCCGGGATCTCCGTACCAACAGCGGTGGCGTAGCCGGTTACGCTGGTCACATTGGTGATGTCGGCCAGCGCGGAGGTAAGCTCCGCCTCCCTCGCCTCGTCGCCCTCAGGAACCAGCAGCACCATCTGCTGCTGGCCTCCAAACACCCCGGCTATCTTATCCGCCTCCTCTTGCACATAGGAATCCGGGCTGTGCATACCGGAGGAGCCGTATACAAAAGCATTGTTCTGCTGGGCGAGATAGCTGGGCACTATCAGCACCGCAACTATTACCGCTATGCCTATACCGGCCTTTGCGACTATCCGTCCTACCTTGGCAAACGAGGGCATGAAGGGCCTGTGCCGCGTTTTATCCAGCAGCTTGTGGCATACGATGATTAGCGACGGCAGCAGCAGCATAACGCTGAGATAGCTGAACGCCACGCCTTTAGCGAGTATCCAGCCCATATCGGGGCCTACGCGGAAGCTCATCAGCGCAAGCACCAAAAAGCCCGCCACGGTGGTGGTGGCGGATGCGGCTATCGTAGAGGCCGCCTCTGCAACTGCGTTTTCCATCGCCTTGATTATGTCCGGCTCGGTCTTGCGATGCCGTTCAAACGCGTGCAGCAAAAAGACGGCATAATCCATGCTGACCGCCAGCTGCAGCAGAGCCGAGGACGCCTGGGTTATGTAGCATATCTCGCCGCCCCACATAAAGGCGTTGGTGCCCTCGTTGAGCAGTATCGCCACGCCTATGGTTATAAGGAACAGCAGCGGTTCAAGCCAGCTCGTCGTCGCAAACAGCAGTATTATGAACACCAGCGGCAGCACATAGTACATTATGCGCCCCACCTCGGCCATGCCCGCGCCGGAGGTCTCGCTTTGGTTGTACGCATCGCCGGACAGCAGCACGCCGTCGCCTACCACGGCCTTTACCTCGCCTACTATGCGCGAGGCGTCCGCGGTATCCATGGCAGCCATAAACAGCGCCTCGTTATCCTCGGAATACCACGCCCGCACCAGCTCCGCGTCCTGCATTTCCAGCGGCACGCGCAGATCCGCCACGTCGTCCAGCCAAAGCACCTCGCTTACGCCGTCTATCTCGGCAAGCCGCGCCTTCAGCGTAAGCGCCTCGCTCACCGTTACGTCCGGCGCATATATGTTGAGATTGGGAAGGGAGGAGCCGAACGCCTGCTCATAGGCCTCCAGCGCCTTTGTGGTAGGCGCGTCGTCCGGCAGATAATCCGCCATATCGTAGTTTACGTTTACGGTAAACATCAAAAGCAGGCATACGAGCGCGCATACCGTCATCAGTACTATTACAAGCGTCCTGTGCTTAAGCAGACTATGAGCAATGCGTTTTATCGCTATCCCCTCCCTCATGTGCAAATGCACATGTGCGCAGCACATCCATCGATTTTTCACATATATAGGTGATTATATTACCCGTTTCCTTTTACTTCAAGCGGGCTCGTTACAACTTGACTTTTGCGCCACCATTAGTTCACAATCCGCGCGTACAAAAACAAAAAGCCGCTCAGACTACGTCCGCGCGGCTTTCTTTAATATAATGAACAGCTTACTGGTCGTCGCCCAGCTCAAGCGGCTTCAGCTTGTATGTGAAGGTCACGCCCGGCTCCGCAAATTGGTCGTAAAACAACGTTTTTATGCGCTCCATGACGGCGCTCGCAGTCTCGTATGTGGTGGCCGGCATAAGCACCACGTACTGGGATGCGCCGTAGCGCGTCACGGTATCACCGTTTCGAAGATTTGGCTTGAGCGCGGTGTGCAGCTTGCTCATCATGCGCTCCATCGCTATACCGCCGCGCTCCTCGCCGTCCGCAAGGCACACCAGGGATAAGAACATCGTGGTATTGTACCGCTGAAGCAGCCTGCGCTGAAGCTGGTATATCTCCGGGAATACGCTGTAATCGCATTCATATGCGCCTGTAAAGCTTTCGGAGTCGGCAAGCACGTTGAATATGCGGTCTATATCGTTTTCCGCCTGTTCGCCCAAGCGCATCATACGCTCATACAGGCCGCGCATGGCTTCCGACCGCTGACGGTCCTCGCCGGCTATGTCATGGCGCTGAAACTGGGTAAATGCGTCGTCGCTGCGGCCAAGCTGCACCAAAGCATACATAAGCTCTGCGTTCACCCGCTCCTCCAGCGGTTCCACGTCCTGCGCACGGCGGCAGATCTGCACGATCTCGGCATAGCTCTCATGCTCGCGCAGTATATCCGTAAGCGCATACAGCGCGTTTAGATACAGATCCCGGTAATATGCGCTTTTGTTCACCACCCAGCTCTTTCCCTCGCTGGAGGGAAGCAGCGGCCCGCTGTATATATCCACAGCGGCGGCAAGGCAGCGTTTGCGGGTCTCACCGTCCTTTGCCAAGCCCGCTTCCTTCACCAGGCGCTCTAATTCAAACACGTCTATCGTACAGTCGAGGTTCATATTCCAGCGGTAGCCGCCGCGGCTTGTCAGCACGGAGTTTTTCAGCCCCGTGATGCCGTTATCCTCCACCATGCAGCGGTAACGGTGCAGAAGCGTACGCAGTGCGGTCGCCGCGCTGGCGCTGGAATTCTCGCCCCAGATGTTTGCAAGCAGCTCCTCATGGGAGGCGCTCTTGCCCTGCTTTAGTATGAGATACTCCAACAGCTGGCGCGTCTTTTTTGATTGCTGAAGCCGCGACAGCACGGCCTTGCCGTCCACGATGATCTCAAAGCCGCCCAACAGCTTTATTTTGATTTTCGATTTTCCCATAAGCGCGCACCTCACATAAGTTTCTTTCGCATTTGTTCGGGATCCGAAGCATATTTAACGGCGTTTGCACGGCTTATGCGGCTCTCGCTGCACAGGCGGAATATGTCTGCATCCATGCTGCGCATACCCTGCGCTCCGCCGGTAAAGATCACACTGTCCATCTGGTGAGTTTTGTTCTCGCGTATCATGTTGGCTATGGCGTTGTTGACTATCATTATTTCAAACGCGGCCTCGCGCCCTCCGTTTTCCGCCGGTATGAGCTGCTGGCTTATCACGGCCTTCAGGCACATGGAAAGCTGCGTGCGCACCTGCGCCTGCTGGTTGGCCGGGAACACGTCTATTATCCTGTCCACCGTGTTGGCCGCGCCTATGGTATGCAGTGTGGAGAGCAGCAGCTGCCCGGTCTCTGCCGCGGTCAGTGCGGTCTGTATGGTTTCAAGGTCGCGCATCTCGCCTACGAGTATTACGTCCGGCGCCTGCCTGAGCGATGCGCGCAACGCGGAGGCATAGCTTTTTGTATCGCTCTCGACCTCGCGCTGGGTGATCAGGCTGCGCTTGGGTGGATGCAGGAATTCCACAGGATCCTCTATTGTTATTATGTGATTTTGCTCGTTTTTGTTTATGCTGTCTATCATGCAGGCAAGCGTAGTGGATTTGCCGCTGCCCACCGCCCCCGTCACCAGCACCATGCCCTTCCTTAATTTGGCAAGCTCTATCGCTGCGGGGGGGATGTTGTAGCTTTCCGGATCGGGTATATCCAGCGGAAGCACGCGCAGTACCAGCGCATAGCTGCCCTGCCTCTTAAGCGCATTGCATCGGAACCTGCCAACGTCCGGCACCGTGATACCGAAATCGTCGTCGCCCTCCTCCTCCACGCGCTGCATACCCCGCCGGCCGTTGAGCCTATACGCCTGCTGCATCAGCTCCTGCGTATCGGCCGCATTAAGCGTTTGACCCAAAAACGGCTGCACACGCCCGCTTACCTTGATGCAAACGGGCGTGCCAACCGCTATAAATACATCCGACGCTTTCTTTTCCACGGCAGAGCCGAGTATCTCAGCAAGTTCCATATGATATCCTTTCGCAGGCAGTGGCGATATAGGTATTACCACGTTACATAGTATATCACATGTTTGTGCAGTCTTGCAATATTACCGCGTCATTATTTTATAAAGTTTTCACCGGTGCCGTAATGCTCCAGAACATAATCTATATCCTTGTCGCCGCGGCCGGACAGGTTCACGAGTATGCTGCCAGTCTCCTGCTCGCGCGCATAGCGTATAGCGTAGGCAAGCGCATGGCTGCTCTCTATGGCGGGGATTATGCCCTCCAGCCTGCAAAGCAGAAAGAACGCCTCCATCGCCTCGTCATCGGTGACGCTTTCGTACTGTACACGGCCAACATCGTGCAAAAACGCGTGCTCCGGCCCTACGGCAGGATAATCCAAACCGCTCGCCACGGAGTATACCGGCTGCGGCTCGCCCTTTTCGTTTTGCAGCAGATAGCTGTCAAATCCGTGCAGCACACCCTTCTTGCCATAGGTTATGCTGGCGGCGTTATCGCCCACGGCCGGGCCGCGGCCCATTGGCTCCACGCCCACTATGTCCACCGGTGCGTCCAAAAATGGGATGAACATGCCCGCGGCGTTGCTGCCGCCGCCTACGCAGGCACAAACCACGTCGGGCAGGTTCCCGGTCATCTCCACGAACTGCTCGCGCGCCTCTATCCCCACCACGGACTGGAAATCCCGTACCATCTTGGGGAACGGATGCGGGCCTACCGCACTGCCAATGCAGTATATTGCGGTCTCATACTCCTTAAGATATGCCTCGAACGCCGCGTCCACCGCTTCTTTAAGAGTCATAAGCCCGTCGTATACCGGCACGACCTTCGCGCCCAGCATTTTCATACGGGTCACATTGGGCGCCTGCTTCTTTATGTCCACCTCGCCCATGTAGATATCGCACTCCATGCCGAAATATGCCGCCGCCGTGGCGAGCGCAACGCCGTGCTGCCCCGCTCCGGTCTCAGCGATCAGCTTCTTCTTGCCCATGTACTTGGCAAGCAGGCCCTCGCCCATGCAGTGATTGAGCTTGTGCGCGCCGGTATGGTTCAAGTCCTCGCGTTTAAGGTATATCTGGCATTTGCCCAGCGAACGGCTTAGGCGCTCGCAGTGATACACCGGCGTGGGGCGGCCCTGAAACTCCCGGCGTATGCGGCGCAGCTCGCTTATAAACTGCGCGCTGTGGCATATGGTCTCATACGCGGCGTCGATCTCCTGAAACGCCGGCACAAGCTGCGGGGGCAAAAACGCGCCGCCGTATGCGCCGAAGCAGCCGTTCCTGTCCGGAAAGTGCTTGAGATAATTGTCAAAATCCCGATACGTCATCTTCTCTTTTACTAAGAACTCCATTGTGTTTACCCCACCCCGGCGTTGGCCCCGGAGCATATCCTTTCAAATAACTGTCATTCTTATTCCGGCGGCAAAAAAATAACGCCCCCGCGCGCCATATAAGACGCTGCAAGGGCGAATATCACGAAATATCGCGGTGCCACCTTGCTTCCCGAATAAACGGGCAGCTCAATCTGAGATGCCAACACATCCCATGCGCTGTAACGGGCGCGCCCCGTTGCGGGATACTCGGCGGATGCTCTCCGTCTTTCGCCACACGCTCGATGGCCCATTTGCAAGCCCGTCTCCTGCGGGTTTCCAGCCTCCCCGCTCTCTGTAAGGGCGTATGCCTGCGTTACTCCCATCTCGAAGCTTTGATTATTGCGTGCATTATAATCCCAACAATTTGTGATGTCAAGCAATAAATACAGATGTTTTTTATTCGTGTATCCGTGCTATAATGTATGTGGTGAAATGTTGCATTGATTTTGTTATTTTTAATATGGAGGTTCATCATAATGGCAAACACCCTCAAAGGCGCGCTGGTCATAGGCCAGTCCGGCGGTCCCACTTCCGTGATCAACGCAAGCGCGTACGGCGTGGTACGCACCGCGCTTGACTGCCCGGACATAACCGCAGTTTACGGCGCTGCGCACGGCATAAAGGGAATACTCGACGACGCGCTATACGATATGGGCAAGGAGGAGCCTCGCGAGCTCGAGCTGCTTTTGCACACCCCCAGCAGCGCGCTGGGCTCGGTGCGCTACAAATTGAAGGACAGCTCAGTGGACGAGACCGACTATAAGCGCATACTCGAGGTGTTCAAAAAGCGCAACATCCGCTATTTCATGTATAACGGCGGAAACGACTCCATGGACACCTGCAACAAGATCAGCAAATACATGCAGCGCGAGGGCTACGAGTGCCGCATAATGGGCGTGCCCAAGACCGTGGACAACGATTTGTTCGGCACCGATCACTGCCCCGGCTACCCCTCCGCCGCCAAATATATCGCCACCACCTGCATGGAGCTTTATCACGACGCGCGAGTATACGATACCGGTATGGTCTGCATAGTGGAATGCATGGGCAGGCACGCGGGCTGGCTCACCGCCGCCGCCGCGCTCGCGACCCACGCCGGCGCAGGTCCCGATCTTATATATCTGCCGGAGCGCCCGTTCGACATGCAGAGCTTCCTTTCCGATATACGCAACGTATACGACCGCGAGGGCAAATGCCTTGTTGCAGTCAGCGAAGGCATACGCGACCGCGACGGCCGTTTCATAGTGGAATACGGCGCGGGCGACGGCAGCGTGGACGCCTTCGGTCACAAGCAGTTAGGCGGTCTGGCCGCCACGCTCGCGGACATGGTAAAAACAAAGCTTCCCGGCGTGAAGTGCCGGCCGATAGAGTTCTCCCTTATGCAGCGCTGCGCGGCGCACATCGCCAGCCAGACCGACGTAGACGAAGCGTTCATGGCGGGCAAGGCCGCCGTAGATCACGCGGTCGCAGGCATTACGGACAGGATGGTAGGCTTTGAGCGCAGCTATGACGCAACCGGCAAATACGTTTGCAATATCAAGCTGTTTGACCTTACCGACGTGGCCAACGCCGAAAAGAAGGTACCGGATGATATGATAACCCTCGAGGGCAACGGCATAACGCAGGCGTTCATAGATTACGCGCTGCCTCTTATACAGGGCCAGCCGGCCGTGACCTATGAAAACGGTCTGCCCCGTTTTGCCAAACTCAAAAAAATGATTGCGGAGTGATGATTTATGGATGATCGCAGGAGCACGGGCCGTTCGTATGGCAATAAAAAATGGAGCTCTACCCGCTCCTCCCCGGAGGAGATAACCGGCTTTAGGGAGGGAAAGCCCGTGTATGCCAAGGCCGGCGAAAAGTACAAAAAGGACGATAAGCCGGCGTACGGCAAGTCCGGCGGCACATACAAAAAGGATGCGCCCACCTATCAGCGCAGCAAAAAGAGCGTACACGACAAGGCGGAAAGCGCGCAGACCGGCGCAGCGGAGACGCAGAGCGCGCCCGTACGGGAGGACGAGCTCCCCTACCTCGTGATGGGGAGAAACGCCGTGCGCGAGGCGATAAAATCCGGCCGCAGCATAGACCGGCTGCTGGTGAGCTCGGAGCTGGACGGTTCTCTGCGCGAGATCGTAAACCTGGCCCGTGACAACGGCGTGCAGGTGCGGCAGGTGGAGCGCGCCAAGCTGGACGAGCTGTGTATGCCGTTTGGCCACGGCGAAAAGACCGGCAACCATCAGGGCATAGTGGCGCAGGTGCCCGGCGTGCAGTACTGCGAGCTTACCGATATCCTCAACGCCGCCAAGGCAAAGGGCGAGCCGCCCTTTGTGATACTGCTCGACGGCATAGAGGACCCGTACAATTTGGGCAGCATAATTCGCAGCGCGGAATGTGCCGGAGCGCACGGCGTGGTTATACCCAACCGCCGCGCGGCAAGCGTCACGTCCTCTGCGTGCAAGGCCAGCGCGGGCGCGGTGGAATACATGAAGATAGCCCGCGTGTCCAACCTTTCCGGCGCGATACAGCGGCTCAAGGACGAGGGCCTGTTTATCGCAGGCGCCGATATGACGGGCTCTCCCATGGCGTCCTGCCGGCTTGACGGAGCCATAGGCCTTGTAATCGGCAACGAGGGCAGCGGCATATCGCGCCTAATCAAGCAAAACTGCGATATGCTCGCAGCCATACCCATGGGCGGCAGCATAGGCTCGCTCAACGCCTCCGTTGCGGCAGCTATACTGATGTTTGAAAAGCGGAGACAGGACGGTAAATGATGCAGACGGATCCCGAACCGCTCAGCACGCTGAGCGATGAGGAGCTGGCCGCGCTGGCCAAGGGCGGCGAAAGCGCCGCCGACGCTACCGAGCTTTTATGCGAACGGTACAAAAACCTTGTGCGCATAAAGGCGCGGCCGTATTTCCTGATCGGTGCGGATCGGGAGGATCTCGTTCAGGAGGGCATGATAGGGCTTTATAAGGCCATACGCGATTATGACGACGGTCACGGCGCGGCGTTTCGCTCCTTTGCGGAGATGTGCATACTGCGGCAGATAATCAACGCCATAAAGACCGCAACGCGGCAGAAGCACCGGCCGCTCAACAGCTATGTTTCCATATACCAGCCTCTGTACGACGAAAATGCCGAGCGCACCGTTATGGACGTGTTTTCGCTTACCGCGGAAAACCCGGAGGATACAATAATCGGCCGCGAGACCGTGGCCGATATATCAAAGCGCCTGGACGCCGCGCTCACCCCGCTGGAAAAGCAGGTGCTGCGGCTGTATTTAGACGGCATGTCCTATCAGGATATTGCCGCGAAGCTGGGGCGCGGCACCAAAAGCGTGGATAACGCGCTTCAGCGCGTAAAGGCCAAATTAGAGCGTTTTATTTAGCTTTCACCTTGGCAAAGCACTCCATGTATTGTATAATATATTACGGTGTGAGATATTCCGCGCCAAGGTATTATATTCCAATCAAATCAACGGAGGGTAATAAAAATGGAAAATCTTGAAAAGAAGAGCTTCGGCAAACTGCTGCTTGGCTCCTGGAACACCAGGACCATCGTTGCCATCGCTATCGGCGCTGCATTGTTCGGCGTGCTGATGGTTTACGGCAGCATTCCCGTGTTCACCAACACCTATCTCACCAGCGCCATGATAGTGCCGGTAATAGTAGGCGCGCTGTTCGGGCCTGTGCCCGCGATGGTCACGCTGCTCATCGGCAACTTCCTGGCCGACCTAATCGGCGGCTGGGGCTTCTGGTTTGACTGGACCATCGGCAACGGCTTCCTCGGCCTGTGCGTAGGCCTGCTGCCCGTATACGGCGCGCGCATCACCGACGGCGTCTTCAAGTGGTGGCATGCGCTGATTTATGCGCTTTGCTGCATAGTCGGCAACGCCATAGCCTTCGGCGTGATAACCCCAGTTATGACCAGCCTGTTCTACTCCGCCGACCTCGAGCTCACGTTCATGCAGTCCTTGGCGAGCGGGCTCTCCAACTGCGCAGTGCTCATCATCATCGGTATCCCCATACTGTTCCTGCTGGCGTCGCGTTACAGGAAGCGTTCCAACCTCAAGGAAGAGGAGTAACACACCCTTTGAAAAGCGGCTTCTCCGCTTTTCAAACCGCAAATTACTGTGGCCCTATAACGCCGGGGCGGACGTATGCTCCGCTCCGGCTTTCCTTTTTCAGCATACGGGAGCATATATATGAACGATACGCGCCACGACAAAAAACCGGTCATCGAGTTTAAGGACTTTTCTTTTAAGTATAAGGTGCAGAGCGGCTATACCCTGCACGATATAAACCTTACCATATACGAAGGCGAAAAGGTGCTAATTCTCGGCCCGTCCGGCAGCGGCAAGAGCACGCTGGCCAACTGTATAAACGGCCTCATTCCGTTTTCCTACCACGGCACTATGGACGGCGAGTGCAACGTCTGCGGCAGGCCCACCAAGGGGCTTTCGGTATTCAAGCTGTCCAAGGATGTAGGTACCGTGCTTCAGGACTCCGACGCACAGTTCGTCGGTCTGTCGGTGGGCGAGGATATAGCCTTTGCCATGGAAAACGACATGGTGCCGCGCCCGGAGATGCTTGAAAAAGTGCTGGGCTGCGCCACGGTGGTGGAGATGCAGAAGTTTCTCTCCGCCCTGCCATTCGACCTCTCCGGCGGCCAAAAACAGAAGGTCGCGCTGGCCGGCGTAATGATAAACGACGTAAACATACTGATTTTCGACGAGCCCCTCGCTGCGCTGGACCCGCAGATGGGCGTCACCACCATAGATCTAATAGACCGTATACAAAAGCGCAGCAACAGCACCGTCGTGATAGTTGAGCACCGCCTTGAGGACGTGCTCTACCGCCCGGTGGACCGTATAATACTTATGAGCGAGGGCCGCATAGTCGCGGACTCCACCCCCAACGAGCTGCTCACCGGGCCGCTGCTCCAGCAATACGGCATACGTGAGCCCTTGTACGTTACCGCCATGAAATACGCAGGGTGCTCCCTTACCAACGACACGCTGTGCGATATAGAAAATCTTGAGCTTACAGACGACGACGTATCAAAGCTGAAAGCCTTCCACGAGCAGCCCGCCGACGAGATAGAGCCGCATTTGGGCGGCGCGGCCATACGGGTGGAGGGCGTATCCTTCGCATATACCAACGAGGACGTATTAAGCGATGTTTCGCTCACCGTGCGGCAGGGCGAAAGGATAGCCGTGGTAGGCAAAAACGGCGCCGGCAAAAGCACGCTGGCCCGGCTGATAACCGGCATAAGCCGGCCGCGCAAGGGCTGCATATACCTAAACGGCGAAGACTATACCGCGCTTACCATCAAGGAGATAGCCGAGCGAGTGGGCTACGTAATGCAAAACCCAAATCAAATGCTGGTAAAGGATACCATAAAGGCGGAGGTGGAGCTTGCGCTGAAGCTGCGCGATTATCCGCAGGAGGAGATAGACCGCCGCGTTAAGGATGTGCTTACCACCTGCGAGCTGTACAAGATGCGCTCGTGGCCTGTGGACGCGGTGAGCTACGGGCAGAAGAAGCGCATAACCATCGCCAGCATAATGGCGCTGGAGCCGGATGTAATAATACTTGACGAGCCCACCGCCGGACAGGACTACAAGCACTATACCGATATAATCAACTTTATAAACAGGCTCAACAGCGAATACGGCAAGACCATCATCTTTATAACCCACGATATGCACCTTGCCATCGAAAATACCGACCGCGCGATAGTGTTTTCCGAGGGCAGGCTGATTGCGGACGACAGCGTGTTCTCCGTGCTGTCCAACGACGACGTGATAAGCCGCGCCAACCTCAAGCAGACCTCCTTGTATACGCTTGCGCGCAAGCTGGGGCTGCCGCCGGAAAGCTTTATTGAGCATTTCATCCGCTACGAAAGGATGGTGGGCCACGATGAATAACCGCTTTGTCATAAGCTACTCGCCCGGCAATACGCCCATACACAAGCTAAACGGCGTTACCAAGGTGCTTATATTCATTACGATGACGGTATACGTCATAATGACGTTTGACGTGCGCGTGATGATACCCATGCTGCTTATCTGCATAGCGGGCGTTATCTCCATGCGTCCCAACTGGAAGCCGGTGCTGTTCATGCTGGGCTTTCTTACGGTGACGGCCGGAATAATCGGCAGCCTGATGCTGTTTCTTGTGGCAAGCGATTCCGCGCTTTCGTATGTAAGCAGTCATGAAACGGTGCTGATACGCTTTACCGAAAGGATATACATCTCCAAAGAACTGCTGTGGTACGGCGGGGCGATGTTTTTTAAACGCGTATGCAGCTTTGCAGTGGCCATATTCTTCGTGCTTTCCATAACTCCCAGCGAGATAGCGGCCGGCTTCAACAAGATAGGTATGCCATATAAGATATGCACGATAATATCCCTTGCGTTCCGCACGATACCCGACGTAGCGCGCGATTTCAACGATATCAAAAACTCGCTGCAGATGCGCGGCGTGGAGCTGGACTCCAAGCGCGTATCGCTGGGTAAAAAGCTCAAGCAGTACATACTGCTGCTGGTGCCGCTGATAATCTCCTCCTTCGGCAAGGTGGACAACATCGCAAACAGCATGGACCTGCGCGGCTTCGGCAAGCACAAAAAGCGCACCTGGTATTCCGAGCACCCGCCCACCCGCGGGGACTGGATAGCGCGGGGACTGCTGGTGCTGGCAGCGGGCTTTATCATCTTCTACATAATCTACTTCAGAAACATCCATCAGGCGCCTTTTGAGTACTGGTGCCCCTGGATAAATCAATACACCGGGGAGCTGATCGTAAAATGAGCTATCCGCATTTTGTAGTACATGTACCGCACAGCTCGCTGTACATACCGGACAAATACCGCGAGGGCATACTCATAAGCGACGCGGCGCTACGGCGCGACCAATACCGCATGACGGACGGCTTTTGCGACGAGCTTTTTTCGGGCGTGGCGGAGGAGAAATGCTTGATAGTCTCCCCTATAAGCCGCCTTGCCTGCGATGTGGAGCGCTTCCGCGACGATGCGCAGGAGCCTATGGCAAGGCTGGGGATGGGGCTGATGTATACCCGTACAGTATTCCAGCGCAGGCTGCGCCGCTATGATGAAGCACTGCGAAACGATGTTTTGCGCGAGTATTATGACCCGCACCATGCGCGCCTTACCGCAGCGGTGGACGCCGCGCTTGACGCCTGCGGCCGCTGCACCATATTGGACGGGCACTCCTTTAACTCCCGCATACCGTTCAAGACGGACTGCATATTCAGCATGCCTGACTTTTGCGTGGGTACGGATGATTATCACACCCCGCCCGAATTGCGCGACGCGCTGGTGGAATCGGTAAAGCGTATGGGGTTTACCGTACGGGTAAACAGCCCGTTTTCCGGCAGCATAACCCCAATGAAGTATTATGGCAGTGATAAGCGCGTAAGCTCCGTCATGATAGAGGTCAACCGCCGGCTGTACATGGACGAAAAGCATTTTGCCAAAACGGACGGCTTTGAGCATACCAAAGCGGTCTGCATGGAGCTTATGCGGGTTGCGGCGGAATTTGACGCATAGCGATAAATTTTCTGCGCTGTTTACCGTTTCTTCACACTTTTGCATCTTGCATTGCGCATTAAGTACAGTATAATCAGCATGTGAATGAGGCAGGCTGGTTTTAAGCGCACTTAAGCGCGGCAACTGCCCGGAACGGAGCATACGGTGGAAAGCACAAAGAAGAAAACTCGCAAAAGATCCAAGCTGTGGCTTTGGATATTGTTGGCGGTACTGCTTATCGCAGCCATATTCGGGGTAAAGTTTTGGTATGATATTAACAACCCGTCGAATCTGTTCGACAGCCCGCCCCTGCCCACTGAAGCGCCGGAGGCGGCGGCCGCTACCGAGACCGACGCGACCCCCACACCTACCGCCGAGCCCACCCCTACCCCGAATCCCGAGGACGTGCTGTTACCCCAGAGCGACCTTGATTTTATGCACAACCGCGTAAACATACTGCTGCTCGGCATAGACGAGAGTACCGAACGTGAGGACTGGGGCAGCTTCCGCACGGATACGATGATACTTGTCAGCATCAACTTCGACGACAACTCCGTGGACATGATAAGCGTTCCGCGCGACAGCTTCGTTAAGCTGTACACCGCAAACGGCTCGCTGTGCAGCGAGACCGAGCCGTACGGCAAGATCAATTCCGCGTTTTCCAAGGGCGGCGGCGCGCAGAAGAACGGCTACGGCTACGCCATGACCACCGTAAGCAAGCTGATGGGAGGCATACCCGTAGGCTACTATGTATGCGTCAACATGAATGCGGTAAAGGCTGTTGTGGACGCGATGGGCGGCGTAGACTACGACGTGGATGTGCTTATAGAGATGAACGGCCGCACCCTGGAGACCGGCTATCAGCATCTTGACGGCCAGCAGGTGCTGGACTACTGCCGTATGCGCCACGCGGACAGCGACCTGCATCGCATAGACCGCCAGCAGCGTATGCTAATGGCGATACTTTCACAGCTTAAATCCTCCGGCCAGATAGCCAACATCCCCAGCATATACAGCGCGCTTCAGGCAAACATCGCCACCAACCTCAGCTTTGCGCAGATATCCTCGCTGGCGCTTATCGCCTCGCGCATGGATATGGAGGATCTGTCCCGCTATACCGTGGAGGCCACCGGCGTCATCATAGACGAAAAATCCTGCCTTGCAGTATACGCAAGCAGGCTTAAAGAGCTTGTTTACGACGTTTTCGGCGTTAAGGTCACGATAGACCCCGAGATAGACGCAGAATATATAAAGACCGTTATAGCCCCCAGCTATGGAACCGTCACCGACGCCACGGTTCCGTATACCATCGCCGGCTATGACGAAAACGGCGCGGTCTACTATTACGACGAAAACGGCAATTTGATCATATCCTACGAAACGCCTGCGCCGAATTGAGCCTTTGTAATTGACAGCCCCGCCTGCATATGATATCGTACGGGTATTCTCTTTGCACTGCATTACGTCTTGACGGACGCGCGATCAACAGTACAAACTGAGCAGGCGATGCGCTTCTTATACGGGGCGCATGGGGCCGGGCCCATAAGGGCAGCGGATAGGCGTATTATGCGCACATCTGCGGGACAGTTGGTTGTTCCGCAGATGTGTTTTTTCATATCGGTGAAGAATACACAACTGCGTCAGCGGAAAAAACATTGCAGACGGCATTGAGCTATCTCAAACTTTAAGGAGGTAACTTTTTATGGCCGACCCCAAATACGGAGGACTTTCCTCATCGCAGGTACCGGAGCTGCAAAAGCAGTACGGCAAAAATCTGCTTACGCCCGAAACAAAGCACAGCTTCATAAAAAAAGCGCTGCACATCATCGCGGAGCCGATGTTTCTGCTGCTGCTGGCTGCGGCGGTGATATACTTTGTGCTGGGCGAGCCGCGCGACGGTGCGATAATGCTGGTGTTCGTTCTGGCGGTAATCAGCATAGACATTATCCAGGAATGGAAGACCGACAGGACGCTCTCGGCGCTAAAGGAGCTTTCCGCGCCGCATGTGGCGGTTATGCGCGACGGGCGCGAGCAAAGCATAAAAAGCGAGGAGCTAGTCCCCGGCGACCTTATGCTGCTATATGAAGGAGTGAAGATCCCCGCCGACGGCACGGTGGTGTACTGCGCCGACCTGTGCGTAGATGAATCCACGCTCACCGGCGAGGCGGAGGGCGTATGGAAGCTGCCAGAAGGCGAGGCGGTATCGGACGGCTACTGGAGAAAAGACCGCTGCTACGCCGGCACGCTGGTAACGCAGGGCACGGCAGGGGTACGCGTTGAGCACATCGGCGCAGCCACCGAGTACGGCCGCATCGGAGAGCGCATAGCACAGGCCCCGGACCGCCCCACCCCGCTGGAAAAGCAGACCGCAAAGCTTGTAAAGACCTGCGCCGTGATAGCCATTGCGCTGTTGGCGCTGGTGGCGCTGGTAACGTTTATAAACCTGTCCGGCCTCGAGCTGAAGCAGCGGCTTATTGAAAGCACGCTCGCCGGCATAACGCTTGCAATGGCGATGATACCCGAGGAGTTCCCCGTGATAATGGCGGTATTCCTCAGCATGGGTGCATGGCGGCTGGCGCGCAAGAATTCGCTGGTGCGCAGGCTGTCCTCCGTGGAAACGCTGGGCGCCGTCAGCGTGCTGTGCGTGGATAAAACCGGCACCATAACCGAAAATCGCATGAGCGTACACGAGATATGGGCGGTGTCGGACGAGGACACGCTGGTGGAAACCATGGGCCTGGGCTGCGAAACAGACGCCTACGACCCCATGGAAAAGGCCATGCTCACATACTGCGAAAAGCGCGGCGTGCCGAAGGCGCACCTGTTCGGCGGTGAGCTTGCGCATGAGTACGCGTTCACCAACGAGCTGAAGATGATGGGCCATGTCTGGCTGCACGACGGCGAGCTGCTTGCCGCCTGCAAAGGCTCGCCGGAACGCATACTGGATATATGCGCGCTTACCGATGCCGCGCGCGCTGAAGCAGACTCCCGCGCAGAGGATATGGCGCGGCGCGGCCTGCGTGTGATAGCAGTGGGCATACAGCGCTTTGCCAACGCGGAGGAAATCCCGGAGGAGATAACCGGCTGCGAGCTTACGCTGCTGGGGCTGGTAGGTCTTGAGGATCCGCCGCGTGAAGGCGTGAAGCGGGATATAGCGGTATGCGCCGAAGCGGGCGTGCGCGTGGTGATGATAACCGGCGACAACGGGATTACGGCTTCGGCGATAGCTCGTCAGGTGGGCATAGAACACTCTAACAGCATAATAACCGGCGATATGCTTTCCGCCATGAGCGACGACGAGTTGAAGGAACGTGTAAAGCACACCAACGTATTCTCCCGCGTGATACCGGAGCACAAGCTGCGCATAGTAAAGGCCCTGCGCGAAAACGGCGAGGTGGTCGCCATGACCGGCGACGGCGTAAACGACGCACCCGCTTTGAAGTATGCCGACATCGGCGTGGCCATGGGTATGCGCGGCAGCGAGGTTGCCCGTGAGGCGGCCGACCTGATACTTATGGACGACAACTTCTCCACCATAGTGGACACCGTGCGTGACGGCCGCCGTATATACGACAATATTAGAAAGGCTGTGGGATATGTATTCAGCATACACATACCCATCGCGCTTGCTTCGCTGCTTGCGCCCATGCTGGGCGTCCCTACGGCGTCGCTGTTTCTGCTGCCGCTGCATGTGGTGCTGCTGGAGCTTATAATCGACCCCACCTGCTCTGTTGTGCTGGAGCGCCAGCCCGCGGAAACCAGCATAATGCAGCGCCCTCCCCGCGATCCCAACGAAAAACTGCTTCCGGCAAGCGGTCTGCTAAAAAGCGTGGTACAGGGGCTAATGATGTTTATCGCAAGCTTCGGGCTTTACTATGCTGCGCTCTGCCGTACCGGGGACGCCGCGCTTGCACGCAGCCTTGGGCTTTCGGTGCTGGCAATAGCCAACCTGCTGCTGGTAAACGTAAACAGCTCCGAGATTATGCCTGTGTGGCGCTCTGTGGGCCTGCTTATAAAGGATAAGGTGATGTGGCTCACCGCAGGCGGCACCATGGCGGGGCTTATCGCCGCGCTGTATACGCCGCTTAACGGCCTGCTGAAGCTCTCGCCGCTGTCCATAGGCCAGCTTGGGCTGACGCTGGGCGTGGCCGCCGCGGCCGTGCTGTGGTATGAGATAGTCAAGGCGGTAAAGCGCCGCAAGCTCGGTTGACGCAGCAGCAGTCCAGGGTATAAAATGTATTAGTATTCTATACCCTTACAAAGCATGCACAATCGAATATCCGAAAGGAGGGGCAAATGGGCAAATTCCAGGCGGAGACCGACATATACGGCTACTGTATACTGCGAAACGATGACCTAGAGGCCATACATGAGGCCACACTGCAGCTTATGGAGGAATATGGCGTGCAGGTACACGGTTCAAACGCGCATGACGTGTACGAAGGCGCCGGCTGCATGGTGGATCGTGAGACCGACCGCGTGCGTTTCCCCAGAAATGTGGTCATTGACGCTATCGAGGCCTGCCCCGAGGAGTTCACGCTGTGCGGCCGCGATCCCAAAAACGACACTTTAGTGGGCGGTAAGCGCGTGGCGTTCAAAAACTTTGGCACCGGCGTACGCATCATAGACCCGTACACCGGTGAATTGCGCGACTCCACCAAGGAGGATCTCGGCAACGTCGCCCGCTTTATAGACGCCATGGATACAGTAGACGTGTTTTCCATAGCTGTGGCGGCCTGCGACGTAAATCAAAAGGTCAAGGCGCTGCACGAGGCGGAGGCGGTATTCAACAACCTCACAAAAAACTTCGCTCACGATCTTGAGGGCACAAGGAACACACAGCGCTTCATAGACATGGCGGCGGTCATAATGGGCGGCTACGATAAGCTGCGTGAGCGCCCGATAATCACAATGGGCGCCTGCCCCAACAGCCCGCTCGAAATAAACCAAAACGAGGCGGATATAATCATCATGGCGGGCAAGTACGGCCTGCCCATCGATATACTCTCCATGGGACTGTGCGGCGGCACTACGCCGGCCACGCTCGCGGGCACGCTGGTAACCACCAACGCTGAAATACTCGCAGGCATAGTGCTGGTGCAGGCCGTTGGGCGCGGCACGCCGGTGCTGTACGGCACCAGCACCACAATAATGGATATGAAGACCGCCACCTCCCCAGTGGGCGCGCCGGAGCATGCCATGTGCGGCGCGGCGGTAGGCCAGATCGGCCACTACTACGGCATACCCACCAACGTTGGCGGCACGTAGGGGGACAGCAAATGCTTTGACGAGCAGCTCGGCCACGAAAAGACGCTTACGGCACTGCTTCCCGCAGTCACCGGCAGCAACGTGATATACGGCATGGGCATGCTTGAGATGGTAATGACCATGAGCTACGAGCAGCTGCTCATGGATCAGGAGTTCGTAAGGATGATACGCAGGGTGCTGCAGGGCATCGCCGTAAACCGCGATACCATAGCGCTGGATGTGATCGAGGCGGTAGGACCCGCCGGAAATTACCTCATGCAGAAGCACACCCTGAAGTACATGCGAAGCGACCTTTCCACCACGAAGCTCATCAATCGCCGTATGCGCGACCATTGGGAGAGCCGCGGCGCAAAGGATATGGCGGCCGCCGCCCGCGAGGAGGCGATAAAGCTGCTGGAGACCCACAAGCCCATTCCTCTGCCGGACGACGTTAAGGCGCGCATACACGATATAGTAGCCGAGGGCGAAGCCGAGCCGAGGATATGGCGGCTTTCAGGCAGAGAAACGCATAGTATTCAACCATATTGCATTGGCCGGCCGCGCAAGGAGCGCGACCGGCCGGTGTTTTTTATTTTTGCTCCGTATAATTATTGCAAACCCTGTTGACAAACGGGGGCAAATATACTACCATATGTTGTACGAGCCCAACAATTATAAATCTATATATTGTGTTTCGAGTTGACAAGCAATAATATCAGGGGGATGTAAAAATGATCATTCGCGTAAGAAAGCGCAACGGTGAGCTGGTTCCGTTCAGACAGGAAAAGATAACCTGGGCAATATACAAGGCCGCAGTAGCCGTAGGCGGCGACGATTTTATGAAGGCGCAGCACCTCTCCGACGAGGTGGTAGCCTACATAAACGAGCATACCGACGGCGAGGTGGCCGAGGTCGAGGCAATACAGGACGCCGTGGAAAAGGTCCTTATAGAAAAGGGCCATGCGAAAACCGCCAAGGCCTTCATACTGTACCGCGAAAAGCGCCGCAGCGCCCGTGAGAACAACGCGCTTATAGGCGCCACGATAAGCATGTTTTCGGATTATTTGGATGATAAGGACTGGCAAATACAGGAAAATGCCAACACCCAAAAATCCATTAACGGCATGAACAACTACGTCCGCGAGACCTTCACCAAGCAGTACTGGCTGCACGAAGTATATCCCGAGGAGGTGCGCCGCGCGCATACCGAGGGCGATATGCACCTGCACGATCTGGGCTTCTTCGGGCCGTACTGCGCTGGCTGGGATCTTCGCCAGCTGCTGATGGACGGCTTCGGCGGCGTGGGCGGCAAGGTGGAATCCTCGCCTCCCAAGCATCTGCGCTCCTTCTTAGGGCAGATAGTCAACTCCACCTTCACCACCCAGGGCGAGACCGCCGGCGCACAGGCGTGGAGCTCCATAGATACCTATTGCGCCCCCTTCATCCGCTACGACGGGCTTACCAAAAAGCAGGTAAAGCAGGCGCTGCAGGAGTTTATATTCAACATTAACGTACCCACCCGCGTGGGGTTCCAATGCCCGTTCTCCAACCTCACGTTCGATAACAAGGCGCCCCGCACGCTCAAGGATGAATGTGTGATAATCGGCGGCGAGCTCAAGGAGGATCATTACGGCGACTTCCAGGAGGAGATGGACATATTCAACACCGCCTTCTGCGAGGTGATGCTTGAAGGCGACGCCAAGGGCCGCGTGTTCACCTTCCCCATCCCCACCATAAACATAACCTCCGACCTGGACTGGGACAGCCCCGTGGTGGATCAGTTTATGGAGATCACCTGCAAGTACGGCATACCGTATTTTTCTAACTACATCAACTCCGACCTTTCGCCGGAGGATGCGCTCTCCATGTGCTGCAGGCTAAGACTTAACACCAAGGAGCTTAGAAAACGCGGCGGCGGCCTGTTCGGCTCCAACCCGCTGACCGGCTCCATAGGCGTGGTCACCATTAACCTGCCCCGCATCGCGTACAAGTCCAAGTCCAAGGAGGAATTCTTTGCACGCCTGTGGCGCATGGTGCAGATTGCCAAAAACAGCCTTGAGATAAAGCGCAAGGTAATAGAGCACCAGACTGAGCACGGGCTGTATCCGTATTCGGCGCACTACCTCCGGAACGTATACGAGCGCACCGGCCAATACTGGTACAACCACTTCAACACCATAGGCATAATAGGCATGAACGAGGCCTGCCTAAACCTGTTCGGTGAAAACGTCAACCTCACTTCGGACGAGGGTCAGGCGTTCGCAATAGAAGTGATGGACTACCTGCGCGAGCAGATGATGCTCATACAGGAGGAGACCGGCCACTTCTACAACCTTGAAGCCACCCCAGCCGAGGGCACGAGCTACCGCCTTGCCCGGCTTGACAAGGCGCAGTATCCCGATATAATCTGTGCGGGCACGGACGAGGTGCCGTACTACACCAACTCCTCCCACCTGCCCGTCGGCTTTACAGACGACATATTCGAGACGCTGGATCTGCAGGACGAGCTGCAAAGCCGCTATACCGGCGGCACGGTGCTGCACCTTTACCTTGGCGAGCGCATACCGGATAAGGAGATCGCCAAATCCCTTATAAAGAAGGTGTTCACCAACTACAAGCTGCCGTACATCTCGCTTACGCCCACGTTCTCCATATGCCCCAACCACGGCTACGTGGCGGGCGAGCACTTTACCTGCCCCGTCTGCGGTGCTGATTCCGAGGTGTGGAGCCGCGTAGTGGGCTACCTGCGCCCGGTACAGAACTTCCATAAGGGCAAAAAGCAGGAGTACGCCGACAGGGTAAAATACGTAGTAAAGGAAACGGAGCTTTGCTGATAGCGGGTTTACAGCGCACGAGCACACTGGATTTCCCTGGCAAGCTGGCGGCGGTAATATTTACCGCGGGCTGCAATTACCGCTGCTTCTACTGCCACAACAAGCCGCTGCTCGACGATCCGCCGCTGATGAGCGAGGACGAGGTAATAGCATTCCTGGAAAAGCGCAGGGGGCTGCTGGACGGCATAGTATTTTCCGGCGGCGAACCCACGCTGCAAAAGGATCTGTCATGGTGGCTCAACCGCGCAAAGCGGTTGGGCTTTGCCGTTAAGCTGGACACCAACGGTTCCAGGCCCGACGTTTTGGAGGGCTTGATCAAGGCGGGGCTTGCCGACTATATCGCCATGGACGTAAAATGCCCGCTGGGCATGTATCCCTCCATCACCGGCGCTGCCGCCACCGGCGTAAAGCGCAGCATAGAGCTGCTTACCTCCTCCGGCGTGGAGCACGAATTCCGCACCACCGTTGTACCGCAGCTTGGCGCAAAGGAGCTTTCCGCGATAGCGGAGTCACTGCCTTCCAATGCGTGCTGGGCGCTTCAGCTCTACCGTGAGCAGCCCGGCGACGCGGCAAGTTTGCGCGGCCTTGCGCCCTATACCCCGGGCGAGATACACGCGCTTGCGGAGAACATGCGGCCGTTGCGCAGCGGCGTTTTCGCAAGATGCTGAAAGGAGCTTTTCATGGATAAGACCGATGTCTGGAACAAGCCGCCGGAGGAGTGCGAATATTCCTTCTTCCAGCATAGGAAATGCGAGTTTTTCCCTTGCCACGAAACGGACAGACCTCAGGATTTCAACTGCCTGTTCTGCTATTGCCCGCTGTTTGCATTGGGCGCGCGCTGCGGCGGCAATTATTCCTATACCGAAAAAGGCATAAAGGACTGCTCGCGCTGTATGGTACCGCATAACCGCGGCAGCTACTCCTATATAATCAGCAGATTCGATGATCTTGCAGACATCGCCAAGCGTAACGCCGAACAATAAATAACGGGGGAAATACAATGATAATCAAGGACATAACCGAACCAAAACGTTTCTTCAAGGCCGTAGCCGGCTGTGCCGGCCGTGTGGAGCTGGTCACGGGCGAGGGCGACAGGCTGAACCTTAAGAGCACGCTGTGCCAGTACATAGCACTTACCCAGATGTTCCAAGACGGCATGATGAACGACGTGGAGCTTGTGGTAAGCGACCCAAACGACTTCGAGCGACTGAAGGAGTATTTAATTACCGGCTGAACGCAGTCCGGCAAGCCGCGGCGGTCGGCAGCGAAACCGCACTTGTTCCGGCTTCAGACCCCGCTTGCACCCACACTGTCACAAAGCCGCCCGCCGATATTTCGACGGGCGGTTTGGCTGTCGAAAAAGTCAATTTTGACTTTTTCGAGCTTGCAGTCTTTGCCTCTCGCCAATA
>CAZXRQ010000010.1:0-37810 GCA_964642795.1 uncultured Oscillospiraceae bacterium
TATCATATCATAATTCGTAAGCTTATACAAGTTTTAGTTGTTACTAAATACTAGTGTATAACTATTGCCAGTATCTGCGCAAGGTGGGCAAGTGCGATCAAGCTATCGGAGCTATCGACGCCACTATACCCTTTATGCAGGAATATCCTGTATCGCATATACATCATATGCTGCAGGGCGCGGAGGCGTTGACGGAGCGCGGTTATTGGGCTGATGCAGATGAATACCTTACGGATGCCTGTACTACGGCGCTGGCGGATGGTTTTCTGCTTCCGCTGGCCATGTTTGCATATTTTACGGCGGGGCGGGTGGAGAGCATAAGCGAGAAGATACTGCCGGGTTCCGCAAAGATAATCAAAAAGGTCAGCCGGCTGGACTTCGCCCAGTGGATTCGCAGCCTGGAGCAGACGGGGGACGTGCAGCACATAAACCCGCTTACCAGGCTGACGCCGCGGGAGTACCAAATAGCGCGGCTTGCGGCCTTTGGAATGACCAATATGAGCATAGCAAAACGGCTTGATATATCCAGCAATACGGTAAAATACTGTCTGCAGAAGATATTCGAAAAGCTGGATGTATTGAGCCGTGCCGAGCTTAAGGATCGTATTCTATAACGCCGCCCGCCTCTGCGGCACGTGAAAAACACAGCGTCGATAAACGGAATAAAAGTGCAAAACAGAATAAGCAATCGATAGTATTTGGCGGCCTCGCAACGCCATACTTTTTTTGCGAGAAAAAGAAGATTTACAAACAGGACGTAAAAAATTGATAATATATTCATCACAGTCAGACCAACACAGACGAAATGGCAAACCACACAATTCAGTCGACAAAAAAGAAAGGCGAATCAATCACATGAAAAAACTGATGGTTATTTTTTTGGTAATCGCACTGTGCGCAACGGCAATGGCCGGGTGCAGCGAAGCGGCGGATGAGCAGACGGCTGCCGAGGAGACTACCGGGGAGACTGAGGAAGCGGTTACCGAGGGAACGGACGCCGATGCTGAGGACAACTCCCTGCAATACATTTTGGACAAGGGCACGTTCATAATGGGCTTTGACGATGCGTTCCCGCCGTTTACCTATATGGAAGACGACGGCACCTATACGGGCTTTGACGTGGATCTGGCCAAGGCGCTCTGTGAGAAGCTCGGCGTGGAGCTGGTGCTGCAGCCGGTAAGCTGGGCGGCCAAGGAGCAGGAGCTCAATACCTACAATGTTGATGTTATCTGGTCCGGTCTTGGCATAGTCGGAGAGCGCGCCGAGGTAATGGATATGTCCATACCGTACATCGTATCCTACGGCGCCTGCCTCGTAAGACAGGATTCCAACATAGAGACGCTGGATCAGCTGGCCGGCAAGACGGTTTGCTTCCAGACCGGCGGCGCGTACTATACCCTGTTTGAAGAAAACGCCCCTGACATCCTGGAGTCCTTCGGCGAGGTCATATACCTTGACACCTGCGCTGAGATGCTCATGAGCCTTTCCACCGGCGCTGTGGACGCAGTATTGAGCGACAGCCTTACCGCATCGTACTATGCAACGCTGGAAGGCTTTGTATTCAACTTTATCTATGACGATACCATAATGCCTGGCATCCAGTATTGCGTAGGTATGCGCAAGGGCGACACGGCGCTGTATAACAAGGTAAACGAGCTGCTTATTGAGATCGGTCAGGAAGGCATTGCCGCTGAGGTCTCGGAGTATTGGTTCGGCTCGGATCTTACCACGATCAACGAATCCTACTGAGCTGGGGAGTACACTAAGCGCACAATACGGCAGGACGTGCCCTGCTTAGCATACTCGCAGAATAACAACACGCATAGCTAAACGGCAAGCTTACTTGCAAAGAGCAGCGTTTGGTGTTGTGAGAGCCTTGTTTGGATTGGTACTGCGGCCGGTAGGTTGGGCTGCTGAGGAGAGGCGGCATTATCCATGCTTATGAGCCTGTCTACCGGCGCCGTTGACGCAGTCTGTGGCGACAACGACTCCATAGCGTACTATGCAAATCTGGAAGGCTTTGTGTTCAACTTCCTGTATGACGATGAGATCATGCCGGGCGTCAACTATGCGATAGGTCTGCGCAAGGGCGACACGGCACTGTGCGATAAGCTTAGCGAGCTGCTCATAGAGCTTAGCCAGGAAGGTACCGCAACGACCATCTCCGAGCAGTGGTTCGGCATGGATATTACCACGATAAACGAATCCTACTGAGCGGATATATCTACGGGATAACAATGACGACTGTGGGCTGCTCGTCAGCCCACAGAGTTTAATACCAATAGCGAAGGAGCCGTTTACAATGTCATCAATTTGGATTTCGACCCTGGAAATGATGTTTGACAAGCTCGGAGTAACGCTTGAGCTATTCGCCGTGGTATTGGTCACATCGACAATACTCGGCCTTGTTCTTGCGCTGGGCTGCGGGGTAAAATGGAAGCCGCTCACAGCGGTGATACGCGTATACCTGCTTATACTCCGCGGAACGCCTACAATACTTCAGCTGATGTTTTTCTACTACGCCCCTTACTACATTTTGGGGGTGACCCTGCCGCGCTTCTGGGCGGCCGTGCTTGCGCTGACCTTGAACTACTCCGCATACGCGTGCGAGGTGTTCAGAGCGGGCATAGAGTCCATACCTCAGGGCCAATACGAAGCCGCGCAGGTGCTGGGCTTCTCAAAATGGGGAACTTATAAGTGCATAATTATACCGCAGGTAATAAAACGTATAGTACCTCCCTATACCAGCAGCATGATGACGCTTATCAAGGATACGTCGCTTGCGCAGGTGATAGGCGTGGTTGAGATATACCGTGTCGCAACGATACAGATGGCGAAGTATTTTGCAACAGAGCCTCTTATTGTAGCAGCGATCTTTTATCTGGTAATGAATATCGTGGTGGAACGTACGGGCAATTATATCGAGAAAAAACTGGACTATTACAAGTAAGCGGAGGTTGTATCACGATGAGCGGAGAAGTTATACTGGACGTTAAAAACGTCAAAAAGAGCTTTGGAAGCCTGGAAGTGCTTAAGGACATCAGTTTCGATGTAAAGAATAGAGAGATCGTGTCCATTATCGGGCCGTCGGGCTCGGGGAAATCCACGCTGCTGCGCTGCATAACGCATTTGGAAACGGTGGATGACGGCACGATAACGATAGGCGGCGAGGATCTCGTGCGGCAGACCCCGGAGGGCGCGCAGTATGCAACGCCGGATAAAAGGCGCATGATCTGCAAAAAAACAGGACTGGTGTTCCAAAACTTCAACCTGTTTCCGCACTGGAGCGTAAAGCAGAACATCACGGCGGCGCCGGTGCGCGTTTACGGCGTATCCCCTAGTCAGGCGAATGAAGAGGCGCTGGCACTGTTGGACAAGCTGGGACTTGCCAGCAAGGCCGACGCATATCCATACCAGCTTTCGGGCGGACAGGCGCAGCGTGTTGCTATAGCGCGCGCACTTGCGCTGAACCCGGATATACTGTTTTTCGACGAGCCGACCTCGGCGCTGGATCCCGAGCTTACGCAGGAGGTTCTAAAGGTCATACGGTCGCTGGCAGAAATGCACATGACGATGGTAATAGTCACCCACGAGATGACCTTCGCGCACGATATATCCGACAGGATAATCTTCATGGACGGCGGCGTGATCGTAGAGGATTGCACGCCGGATGAGCTGTTCCTGTCCGAAAACCAGCGTACAAAGGACTTCCTTGGCAACTACTTTACCAACGCGTAAGCGCCGATATTCCCGGCCGTGTGTGGAGCGTGGCGGGGTGACAAACGATATTTTATCATTTAGCGGAGTATCACATGCAAGAATATAGTAAGGATTTTTTAATTGAGATGCTGGAGAACCTGTGGACGGTAAGGCTGTTTGAGCAATCCGCCGGCAAGTCCTTCATCAAGGGTGAAATAAGCGGCAACGTACACGTATGCACGGGTCAGGAGGGCGCGGTGGTGGGTGCCAACATGGCGCTTGAGCCGGAGGATTACATCGCGGCGAGCCACCGCGGGCACGGTCACTGCATAATGAAGAGCCATGATGTGGACCATACCATGGCGGAGCTGTTCGGACGGACGACCGGGTTCTGCCGCGGCAGAGGCGGCTCAATGCACGTTACCAAGATCGAAAGCGGGCTGCTTGGCGCAAACGGCATAGTGGGCGGCGGCATACCGCTGGCAACCGGTTCGGCACTGGCGTCCAAGATAGACGGGGACAACGCTGTTACGGTCGTGTTTTTCGGCGATGGGGCGTCAAATCAGGGCTGCTTTCATGAGTGCGTCAATATGGCTGCTGCCTGGAAGCTGCCGATAATATACTTCATCGAGAACAACGAATTCGCAGTATCGGTAAACATTAAAAACGTATGCAATACTGAAACGCTCGCAGAGCGCGCCAAGGGCTATGGCATACCGGGCGAAAGAATAGACGGCACCAACGTGCTGGAGGTATATGAAACGGTGAAAAAGGCCGCGGAATGGGTGCGGAAAGGAAACGGCCCCATGCTGATAGACTGTAAGGTATATCGCTTTACGGGCCATTTCATAGGCGACTCTGTGGATTATGTGCCGGAGGAATACTTCCGCGAAGCGCACGAGCAGGACCCGATAGACAAGTTCAAGGCCTATTTGCTCGAGCAAAAAGTCGCAACGGCAGAGGAGATGGACGCGGTGCAGCAGAAGGCCTCTGACAGGATAGAAAAGGCAAGGCAGTTCGCGCTTGCGTCACCGCTGCCGGATAAGGCTGCGGTCACAGCTTTCAACTATTCCTGCGATAACGAGAGGAGCGTGAGCAGATGAGCCGGACTATTTCTATGATAGCTGCTATACGTGAGGCCATGGATGAGGAGATGCAGCGCGACGAAGGCGTGATACTGCTTGGCGAGGATATAGGCCAGCTGGGCGGGCCGTTTGGATGCAGCCAGGGGCTGCTGGAGAAATACGGGCCAAACCGCATAGTAGAAACGCCTATAAGCGAGGGCGGCTTCACAGGCATGTGCGTAGGCGCGGCAATGCGCGGCAAACGGCCGATAGCGGAGCTGATGTACAACGACTTTATATCCGTGTGTCTGGATTCCATAATGAACCAGGCAGCGAAGCTGCATTATATGACCGGCGGGCAGGTGCGCATACCTATGGTGCTGCGCGCACCGACCGGCACGGGCAAGCGCGGCGCAGCGCAGCACTCCCAAAACCTTGAGGCCATATTTACCCATGTTCCCGGCCTGAAGGTGGTATGCCCGTCCACGGTACAGGATGCAAAGGGGCTGCTGAAGGCGGCTATACGCGACGACGACCCGGTGGTGTTTTTGGAGCACAAGTTCCTGTATACCAAAAAGGGCGAGGTGGACGACTCGATAGAAACCATCCCGTTGGGATACGCAAGCTGCCGCCGGGAGGGTAAGGACGTATCCATAATTACATGGAGCCGTCAGGTGAACTTTGCACTGGAGGCGGCGGAAGCATTGGAGAAAGACGGCATATCGGCCGAGGTGACAGACCTGCGTACGCTGGTGCCGCTGGACTGGGAGGCTATATGCGCCACGGTACGCAAGACGCACCGTGTTGTGATAGTTGAGGAGGACGTAAGGCGCTGCGGCTTCGGTGCGGAGCTTGCAGCGGAGATAAGCGAGGAGCTGTTTGACGAACTGGACGCGCCGGTAATGCGCGTGGCGGCCCTTAACAGCAGCGTGCCTTTCGCGGCGGAGCTGGAGGATGCGGTATTCCCTAACCCGCAGTGCATAAAAGACGCCGTTGCCGGGCTGCTTAAGCAGTAGGAGGAAACGAGAAATGGCTGAAGAGATCAGAATGCCCCAGCTGGGTGTATCCATGGAAACGGGCATCATCACGAAATGGCATAAAAACGTGGGCGATCCCGTAAAGCGCGGCGACGTGCTGGTGAGCATAGAGACCGAAAAGCTCACAAACGACGTTGAAGCGGAGACCGACGGCGTGCTGCTGGCGATCATAGCAAAGGAAGGCGACGAGCTGCCTATACGCGGCCTGATGGGCATAGTGGGACAGCCGGGCGAAAAGTGGGACGCAGGCGAGGCTCCGGCGGCCCAGCCGGCAGCCCAGCCGGCGGTTGCGACGGAGGCGCCTAAAGAGGATCAGAATGCCGGGCAGCCGGCGCCGGCGCAGAGCGGGCGCATAAAGGCTACGCCTTTAGCAAAAAAGACTGCTGAAAAGCTCGGTGTGGAGTTGTCCGGGGTGCAGGGCGGCGGGACCACCGGCAGGATAAAGCAGGCCGATGTGCTGGCTTGCGCAGCAACCGGAAAACCTGCCGTTGAGAAGCGCGAAATGCCCAGCCGCGGAGTGCGCCGCGAGAAGATGTCCGGTATGCGCAAGAGCATAATGAAGAACATGCTCAATTCTCAGCAGATCAACGCGCAGACGGTTATGCGCGTGGACGTGGACATGACGGAGCTCATGGCGATGCGCAAGCAGTTTGCAAAGCTGGAGCGCAAGATATCCTATAACGATATAATCGTGCGCTGCGTGGCAAGGGCGCTGCGCGACCTGCCTGTGATAAACTGTTCCATCGACGGCACGGAAATAGTCTACCACGACTATGTGAATATTGGCATGGCGGTAGCGCTGCCCAACGGCTTGATAGTGCCGGTGGTGAAGGATGCGGACCTTAAAAACGTGGACGACATACACGAGGAGCTTACCGCGCTGATAGACAAGGCGCACAACGGTATGCTGAGCGAGGATGACTATCATGGCGGCACCTTCACGGTAAGCTCGCTGGGCATATTCGATGTGGATAGCTTTACAGCGATAATCAACCCGCCGGAATCCGCCATACTGGGCGTGTGCCGCATCCATAAAACCCCGGTCGTCACGGACGACGATCAGATAGTGATAAGGCCGATGTGCGGCTTGTGCCTCGGCTACGATCACCGCGTGATAGACGGCGCGGAGGCGGCGAAGTTCCTGCGCCTGGTGAAGCGTTATCTGGAGCAGCCAGTAACGCTGCTGTGATGCTGCTTGGATCGAAGGTGAAGTATTTTGGCTAATATTTATGTTATCGGGGGCGGCCCGGGCGGCTATGTGGCGGCGATACGCGCCGCGCAGCTTGGCGGTACGGTAACCGTTGTGGAAAAGGAAAAGCTGGGCGGCACCTGCTTAAACGTAGGCTGCATACCCACCAAGTGTATGCTGCACAGCGCGGATCTGCTGCGCGAGCTGAAGGAGCAGGGCAAGGATATCGGCGTTGAGGCGGAGAGCGTAAAGCTGAACTTCGCGCAGGTGATAGCGCATCAGGCGGCGGTGTCCGCCAAGCTGTCCGGCGGCGTGGCGGCGCTTATGAAGCTTAACCGCATCAAAGTGGTATACGGTACGGCGGCGTTCGTCGGCAAGGCGGCGCTGGAGATAACGCCCAACGGCGGCTCGCCGGAGATAGTGCGCCCGGATGCGATAATAATCGCTGCCGGCTCCGTAAACGCCGTGCCGCGCATACCGGGCATAAAGGGTAATCCGGGCTGCATAGATTCCACCGGCGCGCTGTTTATGGATGCGCTGCCCGCCTCAATGGTAATAATCGGCGGAGGCGTGATAGGGATGGAGCTGGGCTGCGCCTACAATACCTTCGGCACAAAGGTGACGATAGTGGAGATGATGCCCGCCATACTTCCCATGATGGACGGAGAGCTTACCAAGCTCGCTATGACACAGGCCAAAAAGGCAGGCATAGAGATAAAGCTGGATACGGCGGTTCAATCCGTGGAAAAGCGCGTTCAGGGTTCTACTGTGCGCTGCAAGACCAAATCCGGCGACGAGCTGGACATAGAGGCCGAAAAGGTACTGGTAGCAGTCGGACGCAGGGCCAATACTGAGACACTGCGGCTTGAAGACGGCGGCATTGAGAACAAAAACGGGCAGATAATCGTAAACGACCGCATGGAGACCAGCGTACCCGGTGTATATGCTGTGGGAGACTGCGTATTCGGTCAGGCACAGCTTGCGCACGCAGCCTCGGCTATGGGCGAGGTGGCTGCGGAGAACAGTCTGGGCGGCAACGCTTTCTACGATCCGGCGACCTGTCCGTCCTGCGTATACATAGAGCCCGAATTTGCCGGCGTGGGCCTTACAGAGGAACAGGTCAAGGCTAAGGGCATCGAATATGACGTGGGCAAATTCCCGCTGAGTGCAAACGGTAAATCGCTCATATTAAACGGTGGCACAGGCATGATAAAGGTGATATCGGGCAAGGAGTTCGGCGAGGTGCTGGGCGTGCATATGATCGGGCCGAGGGCGTCGGATATGATAGCCGAGGGCGCGCTGGCCATAGGCCTGGAAGCCACAACGGATGAGATAATCGGCACCATTCATCCCCACCCGACCGTAACGGAGGCGGTGCGCGAGGCTGCGTTGAGCGCACAGCACAGGGCCATTCATACCGGCAACCGGTAATACGAAAAAGAGGGCTGAGAAAATGGCTGTGCAGCTTCAATATGCCGCGTTTATGTTTATTGCGGACGGAGCCGACCCCAAGGCGTCGCGCGTGGACGTCGCGGTCGACGACATGCTGCTTACAACGATAGGCGTATCGGGCTATGCACAGGCCGCGCAGGTTGCGGACGAGCTGGCAAGCGCCGGCTACTGCACGATAGAGCTTTGTGGCGGCTTTGGTATACGCGGGGTATATGAGGTGATGCGCGCCGTAGAGGGCAGGGCCAAGGTGGGCGTGGTGCGCTTTGACCTGCATCCGGATCTGAACAATATGAGCGGGGACAGCTTGTATTGATGTTTTTGCACTGCAATAGTAAAGCGCGCAGGACGGTTGTACTGCGCGCTTTATTTTATCTATACGGTTGGTGCGATACTGTGGCCATCAGGTCAATTCGATCTTTTTCTGCTGCACAGGTGCCTGCTTCTGCTTGGGCAGCGTCAGCTCCAAGATGCCGTTTTCGTACTTCCCGCCTATGGCGGATGCGTCTATGCCGGTCATATCGAAGCTGCGGCAGAAGCTGCCATAGCTGCGCTCCCTGCGCACATAGTCGCCCTTCTTGTCCTCGTGTTTTTCCTCGTGCCTGGCCTCGATGGTGAGGTAATCGCCCTCAATGTGTACGTCGATATCCTCTTTTTTGAAGCCGGGCAGCTCAGCCTCGAGTACATAGTGGTCGCCCTTGTCCATGATGTCGGTACGGAAGCCACGCCGGGTGGTCTCGGGCATACCGAAGAAGCTCTTTTCAAGGTCGTTAAAATAGTTTGCCATATCATTGCCCCTGTAAGGCGTTAATCCAAAGATGCTCATTATACAAACCTCCTTAATTACTGCTGTTTATTCTTTTGCGGGAATAGCATCCCCGCTTGGTGTAACCAATATACCAGAGGATCTTTAAGAAAATTTGAACTGAGCTTTATACGATTGCAAAATTTAGCACTCTAAGATGCGGAGTGCTAAAAACCGTACAAAAAAAGTCCCCCGGTAAAGCCGGGGGACAGGTGGTTGGAGGTAATGCCGGTCTATCAGCTCCAGCCGAGCGTTGCCAGCCTGTTTGAGGCAATGGAGTTGCCGACGTCGACCGCTGCGAGATACCACTCTAGCGCATCTCCGTCGCTTTGTGCCACGCCGTCGCCGTGCTCATAGCACCAGCCAAGGCTGTACATCGAGAAGCCGTCGCCCAGCTCAGCGCCTTTTTCGTACCATTCCACGGCCGTCTCATAATCCGGAGTACCGGTATCGAAGCCGAAGAAGAAATGGTCGCCCATGTCGCCAAACGCCTGCGCATAGCCCTGCTCGGTAGAGCGGAGAAGGAGCTCGTAGGCCTTGTCGTAATCCACGGTAACGCCCTCGCCGTACTGGTAGCAATAGCCCAGCTGACGTTGTGCGGCGGCGTTGTCCTGATCCGCGGCCAGCTGGTACCAATCGGCTGCTTCGTAGGAATCCATGGACACGCCTATGCCGGTGCTGTAGAAGTAGCCCAGCAGATATTGTGCGCGGTCGTAGCCGCTCTGTGCGGCGGTGTAGGCATATTCAAAGGCTGTGTCATCGTCCTCGAAAACGCCGGTGCCGTTATAATAGCATCGTGCAAGCACGAGTGCGCCTCTGCTGCTGCCGGCCGAAAGTGCCTGGGTAGCGTATTCCACGGCGAGATCGTCGTCTTCATCGACGCCTTCGCCGTAGTTGTAGCAGTAGGCTACCATGCCGAGCGCGTCAGCGTTGCCGGCATCCGCAGCCATCTGGAACTGCTCAAAGCCTTTTTTAAGGTTTTTGCTGGTGCCCCAGCCGCGGTTGTACATCTCGCCCAGCCAGTACATGCCCTCGGCATCGCCCTGCTGTGCAGCGGCATTGAACATTTCAAACGCACTGTCGTAATCCTGCGCCTTTACGAGGGTCTTGCCCTGCTGGAGCATCTGCTCGACGGTCAGGCTGGGGTCCACGGCGTCCGGCTCGGGATTGGAGTTGAAGATGCCGGTACTGCCGCCGTTCGCGCTGGAGCCCTCATCGGTCTTGGGCGCAATGAACAGGAAGTATACGCCGGCAAGTAAACCGAGCACGACGACTGCAACTATGGCGATAATAGCGCCAATGGGCATCCCCTTCTTCTGCGGCTGTGCGGGTGCGTAGCCATAGGGCTGCTGATACGGCTGCTGATAGGGCTGCTGATACGGCTGCTGCTGAGAATAGTCCTGCTGCGGCTGATATGACTGATACTGCTGCTGCGGGGCCGTATAGCTCTGCTGAACAGGCTGCTGAGGCGCGGTATAGCTCTCCTGTACAGGCTGTTCCGGCTGCTGCGACTGCTGTGCGAGGTTGGTTCCGCAGTTGGTGCAGAATACCGTGCCGTCGGGCAGTTGCGAGCCACAATTTGGACAAAAGATCATGATGTGCTCCTTTCGCGGATGAATAATATTTTTACATGTTTAAAGTCCTTAACGGCGGGCTGCGCCGAAACGCTCCCGCTGCTTTTGTCCTTATAAGTATATAATATTGTTGCGCGGTTGTCACCTCCCTTTTTTCAAAATGCGAACGATTTTTGACTGGAAAGCTAAATTTCGGCGGAATACCAGCGGCTTACGGTTTGCTTTCGCGTATAGCCTGCGCGCGCATAAAGCCGGCAGGCGCGCGCGTTGGCGCCGGCAACAAGCAGCGTTACCGCGCCATACCCCATGGCGCACAGCTCCTGCTCCAGCGTCAGCAGTGCTGCGCGGCCCAGCCCGGAGCCCCAGTGCTCCGGAGTTATGCCTATTGTGGTTATCTCCGGTACGCCGCCCTGCTCGGGCAGCGTAAGCTCATATACGCCGGCTGGCAAACCGGCATACATAAATATGCCGCAGCGTGCGTTTTTATCCGATAGCATGTGCGCGGTGTCCTCCGGGGAGAGCGTGCGGGAGTTGGGCACGTCGAAGAAGGCCGCCTGATGCAGCTCCCGGTAGAGCAGCTCGCGGGCGGGTGTAAGGGTCAGACGTCTGAGCGGGGTAAAGCTCTCCAACGGCGCTATACGCTTTTCCATAATGAAAAAGTCGCTGTAAAACGCAAACGGGTACGCGCCGGCAGAAAAGCCGTCCTTCGGCAGCGGCGCGCTCGCATCACGGCAGGAAAAGCATACCTTATGCGCGCCGGAGCATTCCGCGTCCATACACAGCGCGGCAAGCGAGGGCAGCATATCCGGCGCATATGCATCGCATATGACATAACGTATGCCCTTACAGGGCAGTTCCGCATCGATAAGCTCGAAGCGGCTTAGCGTATTATCGTCCATGCACCAATAATAATACGGCGCAGCGAATATATCAACCCGCACACAGCGCATACAGGCAGTGGTAAAACGGTGGCGCAGGGTGTAAAATCAAAAAAGAATCCGGTCACAAAACACTTCGGAGGACATTGCATATGAAATGGTGGACCCGTGCGATCATCATACTGCTTGCGGCGGCGATCGTAGGAGCTATGGTATTTTTTGTTGTGGTGATCGCCAATGGCAAGCTGACCACTGACTATAAGGCGTATGTGTCGCTGGCGTTTTACGCTGCGGGTATGTCCGACGGAGTACGCCTGCAGGACGACTTCGGCGAGTATCAGCTGGACGAGGACGCTTGCCGCAAGCTCAATTATTACGTTACGCGAAATCCCGTTGCCACGCTGAAACGGGGCGGGGAGGAGCACATTACCCTGCTTATCGGCGACGACGTAATGACCGTTTCCGTACTTGACGAGGACTCTGCGGTGGTGACGTTTTCCGTGATGGAAAGGACCTACCGTATGCGCGTGTATCAACGGGGGATGTGGGCAGGGATACGCTCCTGCACAAGCGGCGCGGGCTTTTCGGGCTGATCCGTGCTTTGCATACACGGGATGCTGTGCTATAATTATTAATAAACACATCCAAATATATTTATAAAGGGGGCACAACATGAACTATTCTATCGAGGGCGGAAGTCTGCCTGTGGTACTGATACAGCTTGCACCGGGTGAAACGCTGATAAGCGAGGCGGGTGGCCGTACATGGAGCCGTGGCCCTGTCAGCGTAGATACAAGGGCTGGCGGCGCGGGGAAGGCGCTGGGACGTATGCTTTCGGGTGAGAGCCTGTTTATGAGCTACTATACCGCGCAGGGCCCGGCTGAAATCGCTTTTGCGTCATCCTTTCCGGGCCGCATAGTGGCGCGCGCACTGCAGCCCGGCGAGTCGATAATATGCCAAAAATCCGCATTTATGGCGGCAACCTACGGCGTAGAGCTCTCAATGCACTTCCAGCGGAAGCTCGGCGCGGGTCTGGTTGGCGGCGAAGGCTTTATAATGCAGCGTGTTACGGGCCCCGGCCTCGTATTTCTGGAGCTGGACGGCCATTGCGTAGAATACGATCTTATGCCGGGCGAGCAGATAGTGTGTGACACCGGCGTGCTTGCTATGATGGATATGACCTGCCAGATGGACGTGCAGATGGTAAAGACCGGCGTAAAGGGCGTGCTGTTCGGCGGCGAGGGCCTGTTTGATACGGTGATAACCGGCCCGGGCAAGGTGTTTTTGCAGACCATGCGCATAGAGCAGCTTGCAAAGCTGATGATACCGTTTTTGCCTAAATCCCACTGAGAAACGCTGCGGCGAATACGGATCGCCATCCATAATTTAAAAACGGACGGCTGGCCGCCATGGCCTGCCGTCCGTTTGATATATGTGCGGGGCGGCTATTCCTCTGAGGGTACGGAATAGTCCAGCGTGATTATTCTGTCGCTGCCGAGACTGTCGGGGGACAGCACCACGGTATTGCAGCGCATACGGTGTATGGCGCAGTTGCTGGCGGCGGTAAGAAAGGGCATGAGCCGGCCGATATCCACCTTGGAGGTGGGCGTGGCGTAGTGCATGGGGATCACAACGCTGGTATGCAGCTGATTTGCCACGGCGATGGCTTGCAGATGATCCACGGTATATATGCCGCCTACGGGTATGAGTAAAACATCCACATGCCCGACGGCCTCCAGCTGCTGCTGATCCAGCTCGTGCCCGAGATCTCCGGCGTGCAGTATGCGCATCCCGTCTATATCGAAAGCGTACATGATGTTTGCACCGCGCTTTGCGCCATGCTCCGCATCGTGCCATGCGGGTATGCCCGTGACTGCGACGCCTTTTACGTCATGTGCGCCCGCATCGGTTATAAACACGGGTGCGTCCACGAGCGCACGGTAGTTGTGGTCAAAGTGGCTGTGGCTTATTGTGACGGCGTCCGCATACTGGTGCGGTATGTCATAGCCGGTATCCGGCGCGGGCGGATCTGTGAGTATCTTTACGCCCCCGTCGCTCTTTAGTATAAAGCAGCTGTGTCCAAGCCAGGTGATCTCCATTATTACGTACCTCCGTTATAAGCATGTCAATTAATCTGCAGCGGCGCCGTATGCGATAAGCCGCGCTACACATGCGCAGGCTTCACCCTGCGTATCCGCAAGCGCGTCGCGCCGCGCTATGCTGCGGCCGGCGCCAAAGCGTATCGCTGCATCCGCAGTGCGTACGAGCGCGGCCTTGCTTTCCAAAATGGCGAGCGCCGTCCATATCAGCTTACGCATTTCCGCGTCCTCTATGCATGGGCTGCCCTGCCTTGCGCCCATCAGCATACGCGCAAGCGCATAATCCGTGGGTGCGTCGGTGTTGTCCGGCATATCGGGCAGTGCAATGCCGGCATTTACGGTATTCAGCGCAAATTCGTAAAACTCATGCGAAAGCAAAAAGCATATATGCCCGCTTTGCGCATACGCGCGGCTTATCCAAACGTCCTCGGGCAAAGCGAGTACGCACTTATCGGCATCCAGCCCCAATGCTATCGCGCGGGCGGTGGACGCTTCGCAGTGCCGGGCGGTCAGGCATATATCCTGCGCGCGGCATGGTACTCCGGCTGAATCAAGCAGCGTACACAGTCGCTCCCGAACCAGCGCATACACGTCTGTCATCGTAGATTCTCCACAAAGATCAGAGTACGGTCAACGCCTTTATTGTGTGCAATATAGATTATGCTAAAATTGTGTAATTGTCAAATAAAAAACATTTCGTGCGGGGCCGGGGCGCGCGCGCAAACCGCCTGCGGTTTGCGCCGCTGCGCGGCTTGGCGCGCTTTGCGCGCCGCGCGCGCCCCGGCCTGCACAAAATGTTTTCCTGTCCGTCCTATGATGCGCTCATATAACGGATTGTCCGTCGTCGGAGTTGATTATGCGGAATATCTGCTCCTCGTCGCCGTTGACGGCGTTTATGTACACGATGTATTCCTCCGCGCCGTCTCCCTCGCCCACGGTTCCTTTAAATTCATAGCACAGCGCCTCGGTCTCGGGGGTCAGCGGTATCAGCGCGAGCGCGCGCGCCTGTACGTTCAGTCCTATGGAAAGGCACTGTTCGGCTTCCTCCACGGTTATCTCCACAGCAGGCAGCTCGCGTTCTGTATGCGAGAAAAGGTAATTGCGCGCGTCCACGCCCACTATGCCAAGGGTGCTGCGATCCACCCATAGCTTGACGAGATCGTTATATAGTATAACGCCGTCCTGCGTGGCGGCAAAGTTTATCAGCGCCGCGCCGGAATAGTACTGCGCGTAGGTGGGCTGCATATTGGAATAGCCGTTTTGCTCAAGGTACTGCTGTGCCGCCTCCACAAACCGTTTTGCCTCGCTCTGCTCCGGCAGTCCTTCGGCGTCGCCGGTGGCGCTGCTCATCATGTACAGCAGCCTGCCTCCCTGCTTCGTAATGGAAACATACACGGTGCGTCCGTCGTCGTACTTACCCTCAAAGTCGTAGGAGGGTATGCTGCCCTGCGCTTCTCCCGCGGCATTAAGCGTTACGCCGGCGGCCGCGTCCGCCGCCGTCTGCGCGGTTTCCAGCGTTACATCGCCGTCGGGCAGGCCCCGCGGCTCCAGTTTTTCCACGCTCTCTGCAAACGGGCCGTCGTATATCAGCGTGGGGAACTCGCTTATGCTCTCATCGTCCTCGTATTCGCCGGATTCAGAGGTGTAATAATCCTCGCTAGCTACCACCTCGAGCGGCATGTCGCCGTCCGCTACGCGCTGCGAAAGCTCGCTTGAAAGCTCTGCGCATTTGGCGTACAGCTCATCCAGCTGGGCCATATCGTCGCTGTTCAGCGGGCTGCCCTTGAGGGCCTTTTTGGTAAGTGAACGCGCATAGTCGCCAAGCTGCACCACAAAGCGGTTCAGCTCCACCGTATCCACATGGTAGGAGGGGATTCGGCTCATAAGGCTTACACCGCTGCCGCACAGCCGCCATACGTCGTCCAGCAGCAGCACATACTGCGCAGGAGAGCCGGCCACGCGCAGCTTGCCCAGCGTAACGGTAAGCTCGGAGAAATCGTCTGCCAGCTCCGTAAACGTGCGGCGGTACATGGTCTCGCTGTTGCGCTTGTACTCCGCGGCCAGCGCGGATTGGTTAGAGCCCCATATGCCCACCACCAGCAGCGCTATTGCAAGCACCGCCGGCACGATAATCATTAGCGCTATATCCCACCCGCTGCGGAGGGGCTTTTGGCGGTTTTGTCCGTTTTGCCTATCATTTTCGTTCATAATAACCACACCTCACTTGAAGAACGCGTGCTTGCCTATGGTCAGCAGCACGGGTTGTGACAGCATCCACTTATTGGTGGTTTTGGAAGGATTGTAGTAATAAAGGCAGCCTCCCGTCGGGTCCCAGCCGTTCATTGCGTCCCGTGCGGCGGAAATGGCGGTGTCGTCCGGGGCTAGGTTTATCTGCCCGTCCGCTACCACGCTGAACGCTCCGCTTTGGTATATTACGCCCGCTATGCTGTTGGGAAACGATGAGCTTCGTACCCGGTTCAGCACCACGGCGGCCACGGCCACCTGCCCCTTGTAGCTTTCACCGCGCGCCTCACCGTATACCAGCTGCGCAAGCAGGTACAGGTTATTGCCGGACGAGCTTGAACCAGAGCCTGAGCTGCTTGAGCTTGACGAGCTGCCCGAAAGCGATATGCCAAGCGCGTTAGCGGTCGCCTGTCCTACTACACCGTCCGGGGTAAGTCCGTTGCGCCGCTGAAAGCTTATCACGGCCGAGCGCGTGGCAGAGCCGAATACCCCGTCTACGCTGCCGGAATAGTAGCCCCAGCGCTTCAGACGCGTCTGCACCTCCTTTACCTGGTCTCCCTGCGAGCCGTATTTCAGTACCGCCGCATTGGCTATGCTTGCTGCAGTCGCTATAAGCAGTGCAAAAAGCACTATCAGCGCAAGCACTCTTTTATTCTTTTCCACAGTACGCCTCCGTCGATTTCTTTTAATCGGCTGATGATAAAGCTTTCCAGCTCTGCGTCATCCATGCCTTCACAGTCAATTTCCCCCGTGTCCAGCTCCAGTATGCATAAAGGCGGAAACATAACACACCACCAGTTTTTGCCTTTTCCCTCGCCCAGCACTACGCGCAGTGCGCGGTATGCACCCGCGGGGTATACTTTGCCCGCGTATATCCGCTCCGGGAAAGTATAGCTGCCCAGCGCCAGCCTGACGCCGTAGTCCGCGCCGTTTGCATCCAGCACCGCGCCTGCGGCGAGCAGCATGCTCTCAGCATCCTGCATGAGCGCTGTCTCCGCGTCGGGGCCGCTCTGTACGCGGGAGCGCATGGCGTCCGATTCGCAGGCGAGCAACGCATCCCGCACCATCAGCTTTACTCGCTGATCCTCAGCAGAGTCGCTGTTGGCCACTATATGCAGCCGTACTATCCCGGCCGGCACGGTATCGTATTCATCTGGCGCAGCCAGCGCCGGGCGTGCAAGACCTGACAGAATCAACAGTACAAGCGCCGCGGATATATATTTTTGCTTCATGTTTTCCTCCAAATAAGGTGAATTTCAAATGAATTATTGACAAAGGGGGTGCTTTTGATTCGATTTGTGCTTATAATAACAGTAATATGATGCGCATAAGGGCTTACGCAAAGATAAATCTGACGCTGGACGTGCTTAGGAAGCGGAAGGACGGCTATCACGACCTGTGCAGCATAATGCATAGCATCGACCTTTACGATACTGTCGAGCTGGAGAAGCTCGACGGCGTAGAGGTGGAATGTGATCCGCCGCTGCCCGAGGACTCCGCCGCATACCGTGCGGCGCGCGCGTACATGGCGCTTACGGGATGCGGCGCACGCATACGCATTAGCCGCAGTATACCGGATGAGGCGGGCATGGGCGCGGCCAGCGCGGACGCCGCCGCGGTGCTTGCCGGGCTGGACCGCATGTATGGGCTGCTGCCCATCGAGCGGCTGTACAAGCTTGCCGCAATGATAGGCGCGGATGTGCCGTTTTGCCTAATGCAGGGCTGTGCGCTGGCAGAGGGCATAGGCGATATTCTTACCCCGCTTGCCCGCATACCCATGGCGCTGCTTATCGTTAAGGGCGGGCGCGGTATAAGCACAAAGTCGCTTTTTTCCGGGCTCAAGCTGCCGGTACCGCATCCGGATACCGTTGCGGCCATACGCGCGGTAAAGGCGGGGGATGTGCGCGCGCTTTCGGGCTGCATGTTCAATGCGCTTGAGGCGGTGGCCGTGCTGGAAGCGCCGGAGATAGGCGCGCTGAAAGCCCGCCTGCTGGCCAGCGGCGCTCTTGCCGCTACCATGACCGGCTCTGGCTCGGCGGTGGTGGGGGTTTTCGCCTCCTACGGCGATGCGGAGTCAGCTGCGCCGCATTTTGCAGATTGCGCGTTTAACCGGCTTTGCCGCACTATTTAAAAAAACACGCGGGCGCAGCATAATGCCCGCGCACGGAGGATATATCTGACATATGACGCATATTGATCAGCACAGGAAAATTCACCTTATAGGCATAGGCGGCTGCTCCATGAACGGCCTTGCGCAGATACTGTGCGCGCGCGGCTACAAGGTACAGGGCTCCGATTCGGCGGAATCCCCGTTTACCGAAAGGCTGAAGGAGCTTGGCATACCGGTGGCCATAGGCCATGACGCGGGCAATTTGGGCGACGCGGATCTTGTGATATACTCCGCCGCCATAAAGCCGGATAATGTTGAGCGCGCGGAGGCTGCCCGGCGCGGCATACCCGAGCTTGAACGCTCTGTGGCGCTGGGTCAGCTTACGGAGGGCTATAAGCAGGTGGTGGGCATAGCGGGCTGCCACGGCAAAACCACGATAACCAGTATGCTCGCCCTGATAAGCGAGCGCGGGCATCTTGATTCCACGGTGCATGTGGGGGGCTACGTTGAGTTCCTGCGCGGCGGTACGCACATAGGCAGCCACGAGCTGTTCATCACCGAGGCGTGCGAATATGTTGAAAGCTTTCTCACGCTGCGCCCGACCATAGCGCTTATAAACAACATCGACGACGATCATTTGGACTATTATAAGGACATAGACGCGATAACCGAGGCGTTTAAAAAATTCCTTGCGCTGCTTCCTGAGGACGGCCTGTTTATCGGCTGTGCGGACGATGTCCGCGTAAAGGGTCTGCTGGACGGCTTTGCGGGCGAAAAGCTCTCCTACGGCATGGAGGACGCGGACTATACCCCCCAGAATATCGAGTTTGACGGGCTGGGCTGTCCCGGCTACGGGCTTGCGTTTCGCGGCGAGAGCCTTGGGTATATAAAGCTCAACGTGCCGGGTATGCACATGGTGACGGATTCTATGGCGGCCGCCGTGGTGGCGCTGCGCCTTGGCGCGAAGCTGTCGGATATCGCCTCCGCGCTCGCCGCGTTCCAAAATACGCAGCGTCGCTTTGAGTTCTACGGCGAGCGAAACGGTGTGCGTGTGTATCACGACTACGCGCACCATCCCGCCGAGGTCCGCGCGGCGCTGGACTGCGCAAGGCGCACCGCGCACGGAAGGGTATTCTGCCTGATGCAGTGCAACAGCTACACCCGCGCAAAAACGCTGTTTTCCCATAACGTTGATTGCTTTAACGATGCGGACGAAACGCTGGTGGTGGATATATATCCCGGCCGCGAGAAGGATGACGGCAGCGTACATGCCCGTGATATGGTGATGGGCATAACGGAGGGCGGCGGCAACGCAAAATACATACCTACCTTCGAGCAGGTGCGCGCCTATCTGGACGGGCACGCGCAAAGCGGCGATCTTGTGATCACGCTGGGCAGCGGCGACGTGTTCAAGCAGACTAAGAAGCTGCTGTAAGGGCGCGCTGTATATAAGATTGACTAAAAACCGGTACAGAATAGAGCTGTACGAGCATTTTGCGGGGAGCCGAATACCTTCTATATAATTACCTTCACAGTGGATGCGGCCGGCTTTTACAACTATTCAAAGACGGTCGGCTGCCCGTTGTATTACGGCTCTATATACCTTTGCACCAAAGTGTTAAACTCAATTAGAATTTCCGCTATGCTGTACGCGATGGGGAAATCTGTCTGCTCAACAGGCGCGACCCCGGCTTTACGGATATGATCGCGCCGAGCAAGCTGTTTCATATAACGGGAGTACCGTATGTTTTATTGCGGGGTCACGAAGATCTTCTTGCGGAAGCGGCCTGCGAAAGCGTTACCGTAAACACCGTGCCGCGCTCTAAGTCGCTTTGCACGGCTATACGGCCGTGATGCCTGTCTGCTATTTCGCGGGCTATGGCAAGCCCCAGCCCGTAGCCGCCGCCGTGCGTCCTTGCATCGTCTGCGCGGTAGAACCGCTCAAAAATATGCCCGATATTCTCCTGCGGTATGGGGTCGCCGCTGTTCTGCACCGACAGATGCAGCCTGTCCTTGCAGGCATAGAGCCGCACGGCCACCTTGCCTCCGGCGGGCGTATACTTTACGGCGTTATCCAGCAGTATCATTACAAGCTGCTTCAGCTGCTTTGCGTCGCCCGGCGTTATGCAATTTGGCGCTACGTCAGACTCCATGCTTACGTTGCTTTCAAAGGCTACCACCTCAAAGGCGAGGATGGATTCCCACACTGTCTCGGAAAGCGACTCGGGCGTTTCGGGAGCGGGCTGGCGCAGCGCGTCGGTGCGGGCCAAAAACAGCATATCCTCTACCAGCCCCTTCATGCGCACGGCTTCCTTTTTTGTGGCCGTGAGCCACTGGCTGTCGCCGATCTCCTTTTCCATTATATCTGTATTTGCGAGTATTACGGTGAGCGGCGTTTTCAGCTCGTGCGAGGCGTTGGCTATGAACTGCTGCTGCTGCTCCCAGGATCGCTCCACGGGGCGCAGCGCCCAGCCCGCCAAAAACCGGCTAATGAAGTAGAACGCTATCAACGCCAGCATAAGTATCAGACTTGTTATGCTGACGTTGTATTTGAGCTGCTCAAATTCGCTCTGCATATCCGCGAAGGCTATGGTGCTGCCGTCCACACGCTTGTACGCTACGCCGTAATCAGCAAGAAAGCCCTGCTCGCTTTCCGCGTTCTGCGCCCGCGCTACCAGCAGCTGCGCCGTTTCGTCATCAACGTTTACCGTGGGTGATATGGCGGCCCACATGCCGTCGCTGCCCTGTATGATGGAAAAGCCGAGTATGTGAGACATATTCCTGCCCGCGTCCGGGTTCCATTTGCCGGGCAGACTGAAATCCTGCTTAAAACCGCCGTCGTCGCGGAATGCTTCGAAATTCAGGGCGCTTTCGTAGCTGCTTTTGAACTCGTGAGCAAGTGATATCATATTTGCCGCCGCTACGGATACCATTACCAGGAACACCAGCAGCATATTGATAAGTATGAACTTGTTTTTCAGCTTTTTCAGCATTCCTTGTACTCCAGCCGGTAGCCCAGCCGCCTTTGCGAAATTATCTGCACCCTGCTTCCAAGGTAAAACAGCTTTTTACGCAGAAACGATATGTACGCCTCCGCGTTGTTGCTCACCGCTTCGCTCTCCATGCCCCATATTTTTACAATAAGATCCTCTGTGCTTACTATGCAGCTGGGGTCGCGCATAAGTAGCTTCAGCACCTCGAATTCCTTGTGACTAAGGCGTATCTGGCGATCGCCGCACAACAGCGTGCAGGAGCCGAGGCTGAGGGTGATATCCCCAAAGAACAGCTCGTTCATCTGTACAGGCCCCTGGCGGCGGGCGAGCGCGCGGATCCTGGCAAGCAGCTCCTCGGTTTCAAAGGGCTTGGTAAGGTAATCGTCCGCGCCGCAGTCCAGCCCGCGCACCTTGTCGGAAACGTCGTCCAGCGCGGTAAGCATCAGTATGGGGGTGGAAACGCCGGCCTTTCTAAGCTCCGCGGCGACCTGAAAGCCGTTTTTCTTGGGCAGCATCACATCAAGCACTATCACGTCGTACTGGCCGGTGCTGCCGTATTCCACGCCGTCCGCGCCGTTATATACAGCCTCCGCCTGATATCTCTGCTCCTTGCATACCCTTGTGATGGCCGTTGCGAGGTTGATTTCGTCTTCCACTACCAATATCTGCATAAAAACCACCAACCATAGTATTTTTTGTACGACTTGGAACGCTTTGACTCATGTTTTTATTATTATATCATATAATACCGCCGCTACCTTAAATGAAGCTGAAAAAACAAACTTGGGTTTTTCAGACGGAATTCAGTGTGCTTGGCTATACTGTGTGCAGCAAAAGGAAAGGGAAAAGGAAAATGAAGCAATATCAGGACGTGTTCAAACGCGTAGAGAAAAAGTACATACTGTCGGCTGAACAGTACAGCGCCCTCCAGCGCATACTCGCGGGACGCATGAAGGCCGACGAATACGGGCTGCACACGATCTCGAATATATATTACGACACCGATGATTACGCGCTTATCCGCGAAAGCCTGCAAAAACCCGTATATAAGGAAAAGCTGCGCCTAAGGTGCTACGGGCCGGCAACGCCGGACTCCCAGGTGTTCGTGGAGCTCAAAAAGAAGTTTAAGGGCGTGGTCTACAAGCGCAGGGTAAGCATGAAGCTGAAGGATGCGGAGCTATTCCTTGCAACGGGCGTCATGCGCGCCCCTATGGAGCAGATACACAAGGAGATAGCGTATTTTCTCAAGGTGCATCCGGCAAGCCCCCAGGTTTATCTTGCCTACGACAGGCTGGCGATGTACGACCCCGAGGGCGGTGAGCTTAGGATCACCTTCGACCGTAACATACGCTTCCGCACAGACGAGCTTTCGCTGGCGTCAGATTCCTGCGGCACGTATATACTGCCTCCAGACGATGTGCTTATGGAGATAAAGATACCGGGCGCTATGCCGATGTGGCTCAGCCGCGCACTGTCCGAGCTTGCGATATATCCTGCGTCGTTTTCAAAGTACGGGCGCTGCTATCAGGACTACATAATGGGCAGACGCCTTACAAAGGGAGGGAAAGAGCATGCTGCTTGAAAGCATCTTGACGGACGGACTGACGCTGTCCGGATACCTTATCTGCGCGGGTACCGCGCTGGCACTGGGCTTTGTGACCGCGCTGCTGTACCAGTATAAAAACACCAGCAGCCGCAGCTTCACGCTTAGCCTTGTGTTGCTGCCCGCGGTGGTGCAGACGGTAATACTGCTGGTAAACGGTAATATTGGCATAGGCGTGGCGGTGGCCGGCGCGTTCTCGCTGGTACGCTTCCGCTCGGTGCCGGGCACCGCAAAGGAGATAACCGTACTGTTTATGGCGATGGCGATAGGCATTGCCACGGGCACCGGCTGCATATTCGTAGCGATGATATTCACGGCGGTGTTCAGCCTGGTGTACCTGCTGCTTACAAAGGCAGGCTTCGGCGAACCCAAGACGGCGCATCAGGAGCTGAAAATCACCGTACCTGAGACCCTGGACTATACCGGCCTGTTTGACGACCTGCTCAACCACTATACCAAGGAGCATTCGCTGCTCAGGGTAAAGACCACCAACATGGGAAGCCTGTACGAGCTGACGTATTCCGTAGCATTGCAAAACGGCGTAAATACCCGGCAGATGATAGACGACATACGCACCCGAAACGGCAACCTTAACATCACCCTCGGCAGAGGGCTTACACCAAAGGAGGAATTGTAATGAAAAAACGTATTATAGCGCTGCTTGGCGCAGCCTGCCTTGTATTTTCCCTCGCGGCCTGCTCCGAAACGCCGGCGGAGGAAATGCAGGATGCTGCAACGTCGGACGTCTCAGATGTGGAGGAGACCGCAGAGACGACCGCGACGGTATCGAGCTCGAGCTCAAGCTCGAGTTCGAGCAGCACGGCAGTGGATGTGGAAGGCAGCATCCACGAGTACAAAAGCTCGGATCTGGATGCAAGCTATGATGAATCCGACGCGACGATGGTAGACTTGTCTTCGCTAAGCGGCAGCACATACAGCGTCACCGCGGGAGGCACCTATATACTGTCCGGCACATATGCGGGTCAGATACTCGTAGAGGTGGACGATGCGGACAAGGTGCAGCTCGTGCTGGCCGGCGCTACGATAACCTGTGCCGACGGCCCCGCAATATACGTTATCAGCACGGATAAGCTGATACTCACGCTGGCGGACGGCACGGAAAACACCATATCCGACGGTGTAGGTTATGCTCAGGACGAGGAGGGCGCGGACGGCGCGCTGTACTCCAAGTCCGACGTGGCTATAAACGGCTCCGGCAGTCTTACGGTAAACGGCAACACCGCCCACGGCATAGTATCCAAGGACGAGCTCGTGATAACCGGCGGCGTCATAATCGTAAACTCAGTCAAGGACGGATTGCGCGGCAAGGACTGCGTCGCTATATGCGGCGGCAGCATCACCGTCAACGCCGGGAGCGACGGCATATATTCCTCCGAGACGGATGAGGGCAAGGGCTATGTGGCCGTTGACGGCGGCACGATAACCATCGTAGCATCAAACGACGGCATACAGGCGGAAAACGATATCTGCATCACCGGCGGCACGGTGGATATTCAGTGCAGCGGCGGCAGCTCTACTGTAACGCTTGCAAGCGATGCAAACGGCTTTGGGCGCAGTCAGTGGAACGGCGCGACCATAAGCGATACCTCTACGGGCAGCTATAAGGGGATCAAGGCGGGCGGCTATATTGCAATAATTGGCGGCACGTTCAATATTGATACCGCGGACGATGCAATCCACGCTGGCGGCGTTATTGAGATCACGGCAGGCGACTTTACGCTCAAAAGCGGCGACGACGCTATCCACTCCGATACGGATGTAACAATAAGCGGCGGCAGCTTCGATATACCGTACTGCTACGAGGGCATAGAGGGCCAGACCATTACCGTGGACGACGGCACGATCGATATAGTCTCCTCCGACGACGGCATGAACGCCGCGGGCGGCTCGGACAGCTCCGGATTTAACGGCGGCTGGCAGGATACCTTCACCGTGCAGGATAATTGCTCCATCACGATAAACGGCGGCAATATCACCATAGTGTCCGACGGCGACTGCATGGATTCCAACGGCGCTCTGACTATAAACGGCGGTACGCTTAACCTTACCTGTAACGGCAACGGCAACACCGCCATAGACGCTAACGGCACCTATTCAAACAACGGAGGCAATATCACCACCAACGACGGCTCGGAATCCGGCTCCGGCATGATTGGCGGCGGCATGATGGGCGGCAATGGCGGCACTGGCGGCGGCGGGCACGGCGGCAGCGGTATGGGCGGCCAGCCCGGAGGGATGGGCGGCGGCCAGCCCCAGGGTTAAGCTGTAACACGGCAGAAACAAAATCATCAGCGTCCGTATGCGGCACATGGCAAAACCGCACTCCGCCTCGCATACGGGCGCTGGTAAATAAAAGGAGAAGCATATGAAAACCAACAGGCTGAAGATGGCCATAGAGATAATAGCGGAATGATCAAAACGGCGGCCATAAGGCCGCCGTCAGGCTGTCGAAAAAGTCAAAATTGACTTTTTCGAGCTTGCAGGCTTGCCTCTCGCCAACAGGCTGCGCCTGTTGGCTCCCGGGCGGCAAAGCCTGAGAAGAACAGGGAAAATCTGCGATTTTCCTTCCGGTCTGACGCGCGGGTCGCCAGACCGGATTTAACATTAAGGGCTGCGGCCCTTAATAATCCCGGGGTTTATCGACAGTCTCCCGGCGGCCATAAGGCCGCCGTTTTGAATGCTCGTTTTTGCGTTATTTCTCAGAGAAGTTGGAGAAGTAGTTCTGCACCAGCACTATGGGCGTGCCCTTGTCGCCGCTGCCGCTGGTAAGATCGCACAGCGAGCCTATAAGGTCGGTAAGGCGGCGAGGGGTGGTGCCCTGGCTTGCCATCTGGCCCTTTAGGTCGGCGTCCTTTTTGCGTATGCGCTCACTTATCGCATGCTCAAGCTCTTCGCCGGAAAGCCCCGCAAAGTCATTGTCCGCAAGGTATTTCAGCTTAAGCTCGTTGGGCAGGCCGGACAGCCTTTCGGTATAGCCGGGGGATACCACGGGATCGGCCAGCTCCCATATTTTGCCAACAGGGTCCTTGAACGCGCCGTCGCCGTATACCATGGCCTCGATCTTTTTGCCGGTTTTTTCGCGCAGACCCTTGGCGATCGCTTCGGCTGCCTGCTGCGCGTTTTTGGGGAACAGCTTTACGGTGGTTTCGGTGGCCTTGTTGCTGCCGAGCAGACCGTATTCGGGGTTGAAGCCGCTGCCGTTTACGGGGGCGTTGAGTATATCCGCCATGGTGCATACGCTGTGCGCGCCGGCGTCCATCAGCCTGCGCTTTGAGCGTTCGCGGGTGTGTATGTCGCAGCAGAGCACGTCTGAGGTGTATTTGAGTATGGCGCGCGGGTCGTTTGCCAGTATAAGCTGCGCTGAAGCGCCCTCCTCCTCGATGAGCTGCAGATAGTATTCTATGTAGTCCATACCGGTAAACGGATGCAGCGGGCGGCCAAACTTCTCACGGAACTGTGGCACCGTGAGCACGTCCCTCCAGGGATCTACGCCGCTTGCGTCCAGCGCGTCCAGATCCACCAGATGGTTGCCCACCTCGTCGGAAGGATAGCTGAGCTGCACGGTTACCTTCCTTGCGCCGCGCGCTATGCCGCGCAGGCATATCGCAAAGCGGTTGCGCGAAAGTATGGGAAATACTACGCCCACATGCCCATCGGGAAACTTGGCCTTTACGTCTGCTGCTATCGCGTCAACGCCTGCGTAGTTGCCGTCCGCGCGCGCCACGACGGATTCCGTAACGCAGACCACGTCGCCGTCGCCAAGCTTGAAGCCGTCGCGTTCGCTTGCGGCGAGAACGCTGGAGATAACTATTTCCGCAATGTCGTCGCCCGTGCGCACTATGGGGGCGAGTATGCCCCGGGATATCGTTCCGCTCATATGTTAATACCTCCTGTAAAAATAATGCACAATTACGCTGCATTATATCATGCCGCACGCCGTAAAGGATATACGCATTGGTTTTAGCGGTATTGCGGCTGCTTTTAGCCCGGTCAGAAGGCATCTGTCAACACAAAGCATTCCAGCTCCTCCATAAAGCAGCTCCAGTCGTCCTGCAGCGGGGAATAGGTGCTTACGGCGATATCCCGTGTGACCGGGTCAAAAGTGAGCATGCGAAGCCAGCCTCCGCCTCCCTCCAGCCTGTTTTGGTAGTTTGACATAAGCTGGTTTACCGTGCGCTCAGGCACGCCGTCGCCGTCGTCGTCAAAGCCGTCCGCGCGCCGGCCTGCGCCGCGCAGATGCCCGCACAGCACCAGCCTGAGCGAGGGCGTGCCTGCAATTACGGGTTGTGTATCCAAACCGGCGCCGGTAAGCGAGCCGTTATCGTGCATATAGCTGTGCTGTATCAGTATGCCTACGCGCTCGGGATACAGGGCGTAGGTATCGTACAGCCATTGCATTGCTTCGGGATCATCCGTGCGCCCGTAGCCGATGCCGGCAATAACAAAATCCGTGCCGCCAGCCGAGACCAGCACATATCCCGCCTCGCCGCCTCTATACAGCGCGTTGTCGTCCATAAGGCCGGCGATCATCTCCTTGTACGGGCCGTAGACCTCAGCGCTGCCTATATCGTGATTGCCGTTTATTACAAGCAGCGGTATATCCGCGTTGACTATGCGGCAAAGCAGATACCGCGCATGCTCCAGCTGGTAATTCCGTGTGCGGCTGCCCACAACGTCGCCGGTGTGCAGCACGCAGACTGTGTTGAACTCATCGCGGCTGAGCAGTATCCAGTCTATCATTGCGTCGAAGGCGTTTGCGTGTCCACCGTGAAGGTTTTGCGTATCGTTTATCCATATCATGGAAAAGGGGGTGGACTCAGGCGTGGCTGAGGGCGATGGCGAGGGTGAAACGTTAGGCACGGACGCAGCGGCGGGAGGGGCGGCTTGCATAGGTGCTGCGGCGCAACCCCAAAACACCCCCGCGAAAACTGCGAGGGTGAGGGTAAGGGCCAAATTACGTAGGGTATATGCTGTTTTCATACGCAGGCGGATATCCTTAGAAAAGCTCTATAATGTAGCCGAACGTCTGCACCGCAAACCACCCCATAAAGGTGATGAAGTCCACTATCAGCAGCACGGTATTGACGACGGCGGGCGCATAGCGGTTATCGAATTTGGCCGCGCGCACATAAAGATATACTATGGGCAGCACCGCGCCCAGCCAGCCCCAGCTCGCTATGTCCTTGCGGTCGAACTGATGGTTATCCACGATGCACAGCACCACGTTGAGCAGTATCAGCATGGCCACGACCAGCATGCTAAGCAGCGCGCTGTGCCGTACCAGTATGATTGTGCACAGCGTTGCCGCAAACGGCAGCACCGCCATAAGCCATACATAGGTGTTGTTGCAGGGGCGGGTACATGCGCCGCGGTTTCGCATACTGCCGGGCGTGTACTTGGGTTGAGCGCCCGCGGGCGGGGTTTGCGGGCCTGCCGGGCCGTCGGCGGGCGGCGTCGAGACCGGCTGGCCGGGTACGATGGCTTCGCCGCACTCTACGCAAAACATGGCTTCATCCTTGTTCCAGCGTCCGCATTTTTTGCAAAACATGGCAATATCTCCAAATCCTTGATGAATTATCCTTTGATGGTATTATATTGCAAAATACGCGCCGTTGCAATGCCCGTGCGGTAATGCTAACATGGGCGTATGGATATGTGTTTGGTACAGGCGCTGGCTATAGGCGCGGGCTTTGATATGGCGTTTGCGCTGCCTCCGCGGCCGCTTTTTGCGTGGCGGGCGGAGGCGGAGCGCACCGGCTTTGGTACGCATATGCTGCGCGCGGTGGAGGAGGATTATGCCGGCGCGCACAGCGTGCTGCTGCTGGTGTGGCCTTATGCGCCGTATGCGGGGAGCTCGCGCATAAGCGCATACTATATTAACAGCAACGCGGCGTTTTTTGCGGCCAAGCGTTTGGCGGCGGAGCTGTGCGGCCTGGGCGTGAGCGCGCGCCGTGTGGAGCTGCCAGCCCGCGCCGTCGCCGAGGCAAACGGCATAGGTGCAGCGGGCAGAAACGGCCTGCTCCGGCTGGGAAGCTTCGGCTCCCGCATAGTGCTGGAAACGCTCATATGCGATTTGCCGCCCGCCGAGTTTGACGCGCCGCATACGCCGGCGTGCGGAGACTGTACAGCCTGCGCATCCGCCTGTCCCACCCATGCAATAGGCAAAACGCTGGATGCTTCGTGCTGCCTGAAATGCGACCTGCTGAGCGCGGAGCATACCGAAGCGGCGATGGAGCTGCAGCGCTGGTATATAGGCTGTGAGGCCTGCATGTTCGCCTGCCCGCACAGCCCGGCGCCGGTGGAGCCGCCGGAGGAGGTGACCGCGGCTTTTGATATGCGCAGGCTGATAGAGGGCGACGCAGCCGCCGCGCGTGCTCTTGCAGGCCGAAACATCACGGGAAACGGCCGGCTCACTGCCGAGGCGATAGCGTTTGCCGCACAGGACGGGCTGTACGAATCAGAGATACGCCGCGCGCAAGGCAGCGCTTTTTCCGCCGTGCGCCGTGCGGCGGAATGGGCGCTTGCACGCCGCCTTTAGAAAAACTTAGCAGATGTTTAATATAAGTTTTGTGGAAACGTAAAGGTTTTGTAACCATTGATTCTGCGGTTTGGGTTATACTAAACCTGCAAGTGAGAAACATGGCGATGGCGCTGAAACCCCCTTTCAGTACCCAACAACGTGTTTGACGGCCCCCTCGGGGCCGTCTTTTTGTTGTAAAACAGGGTGCAGTATGCTATACTATGCCCATAACAGCTCATATAATCACGCGAAACGGCGCGTGAGTTTCTACGGGCCGCCCCGCGGCCCTGCTATGGGCGTCGAAACGGGATCGCTCGCATCGGCGCTTTTTTGACGTTTGGAGGTTTGAAAAATGCAAAACGGCATACTTATCAAAAACGGTATTGTGGTAAACGCGGATGATACGGTAAAGGCGGACGTACTGATATCGGGCGGCCGCATAACCGAGGTGGGCCAAAGTATAGCCGCACCCGGCGCGGAGGTGATAGACGCAATGGGCTGCTATGTGATGCCGGGCTTCATAGATACGCATACGCATTTCGACCTAAACACCGGCAGCGCGGTAACGGCGGATAATTTTATAACCGGCACCCGTGCGGCGGCCTTGGGCGGCACCACTACCGTGCTGGATTTTGCCACGCAGGATAAGGGCGGCACGCTGAAAGCGGCGCTGGAAGCATGGCACAAAAAGGCGCAGGGCTCAAGCTGTAATTACGGCTTCCACATGGCAATAGCGGACTGGAACGACGACGTGGCGGCCGAATTCCCGCTTATGAGCGCTGAGGGCGTTACCTCCTATAAGATGTACATGGTATATGACGCATTGCGCGTTGACGACGGCCAGCTATACGCTGCGCTGAAATACGCAAAGCGCTTTGGCGCGCTGATAGGCGTGCATTGCGAAAACTGGGATGTTTTGCAGCGCATGATAGGCGAACTCAAGGCGCAGGGCATAACCGGACCCGAGGGGCACCCGCTTTCCCGTCCGGCGGAGGTAGAGGCAGAGGCCGTAGCGCGATATATGCGCATAGCCCAGCTTGCGGACGCGCCGGCGTATGTGGTGCATCTTTCTACCGCCGAGGGGCTGGTAGAGGCGCGCAGGGCGCGGCAGCGCGGTCAGACGGTATACCTTGAGACCTGCCCGCAGTATCTGCTGCTTACATCGGAGCGTTACTCCGATCCCGACGGCGTTAAATTCGTAATGAGCCCCCCCTTACGCGACGCGAGCGACAATGCCGTAATGTGGCTGGCGCTTGCGATGGAGGAGATAAACACCGTGGGCACGGATCATTGCTCGTTCACCATGGCGCAGAAGCTCAAATATAAGGATGATTTCGCCCAAATACCCAACGGCGGCGCAGGCGTGCAGCACCGCGGGCAGCTGATATACACCTACGGCGTAAAGCAGGGACGCATAACCGTCCAACAGATGGCCGCCTGCCTTTCGGCCAACCCGGCGCGCATATTCGGCATGAAGGACCGCGGGGCGATAGCGCCGGGCTATGCGGCGGACGTGGTGGTATGGCAGGACGCAGACGGCATAATAACCGACGCGAATTCCGCGCACAACTGCGACAATTCGCCCTTTGCCGGCTTTGAAACGGCGGGCTGCGCGCGGGACGTCATTTTGAACGGCAGGCATATCGTGCAGTCCGGCCAACTGGCTGAAACCGGCACGGGCCGCTATATTGCGAGGAGAAGATGCTTTTGAAGCACGCACAGGATGTAAAAATTGGCTGCATACTGATGGCTGCGGGCAATGCTACGCGCTTTGGCGCAAACAAGCTGTGCGCGGTGTACGCAGGCAGGCCGCTGTATGAGGCGGCGCTGAGCGCGATACCCGCGCCCATGCTGTATCGCGTGGCTGTGGTAACACAGTATCAACCTATATATGATGCGGCGGAGACGATGGGTTTTACCGCGCTTATGAATCCCGCGCCGGAGCGGGGCATAAGCTCGACTATACGCATAGGGCTTGGGGCCATGGACGGCGCGGACGCCGTTATGTTTATGGTGACGGATCAACCCCGGCTGAAGCGAAGCAGTATAGAGGGCGAGTTGGAATACTATTTAGCGCACCGCGACAGCATAATCGCAATGGCGTGCGGCGAAAAGCGAGGGAACCCCACGGTATTTCCGGGGAAATATTTTGCTGAGCTTTCTGCGCTTACCGGCGACGCGGGAGGCAGCTTCGTTATGCGCGCGCATCCTGACGCCGTGCTGACGTATCAGACTGCGGCCGAGGAGCTGTTTGATGTGGACAATAAGGATGATCTTCTTCGGCTGGATTTGGGAAAATAGCGGCTTATCGGAGGGTTTATGAGCACCGTTATTCTAAAGGGCAACGTGGTATACGCGCCCGCGCTGGGCAAACTATGTGCAAACAGACATGCATATGTGATTGCGGAGGATGGAATAATTACGGGTATATTCGATGAATTGCCCGGGAAATACGGCGTATGTGAGATCGCAGACTTTGGAGATTCGCTGATCACGCCGGCGTTTTGCGACCTGCACCTGCATGCCCCGCAATGGAGCATGGTGGGTATGGGTATGGATCTGCGGCTGCTGGAATGGCTGAGTACATACGCATATAAGGCCGAAGCGCTGTATGCGGATACGGGCTTCGCCGCGGAGGCATACGCCCAGCTCGCATCGTCGTTGCTGCGTGCAGGTACTACGCGGGTGAGCGCGTTTTCCAGCCTGCATTCGGATTCCACGCTGGTACTGATGCGGGCATTTGAGCGCGCGGGCGTGTGCGGCTGCGTGGGCAAGGTCAATATGGACCGAAACAACGCGCCGGAGCTTTGCGAGAGCACCCGGCAGAGCAAGGACGCAACTTTGCGCTGGCTGGAGGGCTGCGGCGGCTTTTCGTATGTTGCACCGATAATTACGCCGCGCTTTACTCCGTCATGCACCGACGAGCTGATGGAGTGGCTGGGCGGGCTTGCGCAGGAGCGCGGGCTGAACGTACAATCCCACCTTTCGGAGAATCCGGACGAGGTGGCGTGGGTAAAGCGCCTGCATCCGGACTGCGAATACTACTACCAATCCTATGAGAAATACGGCCTGTGGAAGCGGGGCACGCTTATGGCACACTGTGTATACAGCGACGAAAAGGAGCGCGCCGCCATGCGCCGCGCCGGGGTCACGGCCGTGCATTGCCCGGACAGCAATTTAAACATATCCAGCGGCATAGCGCCTATACGCCGTATGCTGGACGAGGGCGTGAACGTATGCCTTGGCTCGGATATAGCCGGGGGCGCGCTGTTATCCATAGCGGATGTGGCTTCGCTCGCAGTGCGGTGCAGCAAGCTGCGTGCGCTGGAGGACCCCGCACAGCCCTTCCTGACATTTGGGGAGGCGTTCTACCTTGCCACGTCGGCCGGCCAGGTATACTTCGGCGAAAAGCCCGGCTTCGCCGCGGGAAACAGCCTGCATGCGCTGGTGCTGGACGATGGGGAGCTGCCCGCAGCCTGTGAGCTTACGCTGGAGGAGCGTCTGGAACGGCTGATGTATATGCAGTCCCGCCGCATCTCCGCCGTGTACAGTGCGGGGCGCAGGGTGATATAAAATGAGTAAAGGCGCCATGTAAGGCGCCTTTTTAGGCTGTCGGAAAAGTCGATTTTGACTTTTTCGAGCTTGCAGTCTTTGCCTCTCGCCAAAAGGCTGCGCCTGTTGGCTCCCGGGCGGCAAAGCCTGAGAAGAACAGGGAAAATCTGCGATTTTCCTTCCGGTCTGACGCACCTGTCGTCAGACCGGATTTTACATTAAGGGCTGCGGCCCTTAATAATCCCGGGGTTTATCGACAGATTGTAAAGGCGCCATGTAAGGCGCCTTTTGTGTATAGTATGGATGACTTGGATTATTCGCTTACGGTCTCGCTGCCGGCATTTTTGACAACACTCTCAATGCCGTTTTTGCAGCCGGCCTTGGATTTGTAGCCCTCGGAAACCAGTATGATCTCGCCATTTTTGGCCTTCAGACGGAAACGGAACTCGCCCTTCTTGTCGAGATACAGCTCAAACTTCGGGTGGGTCTCGGCCTTGTAGCCTTCAACCGTCTGATCCTCAACGGCTGCTATGGGAGCGTTCTTAGAGACGCTTGCTATACCGTTTTTGCAGGCGGCTTCTGAGGAGTAGTTTTCGCTAACGCCAATGATTTCGTTGTTGCCGGCCTTGAGTACGAAGTTAAAGCCGGATTTGCCACTGCGCATCACATATTTACCCATCAATAATTCCTCCTAAAAACTTATTGGAATATTATACTACATATTGCGTCATAATGAAAGCCAATTAATTTCTATTTGTACTGCCTTCGCTTACCGGTAGCCCGGCGGCAGCATAAGTGCTATAATACCATATAATCGACACGATACGCGGAGGTATTTGTATAATGAGAAGCGTTAAAAAATATATCACGGCAATGGCCTGCGCGGCGCTTGTGCTGCTGCTGTGCGCGGGCTGCGCCGATAAAAACGCATACGTGCAGGCGGCGGGCCTTTTTGACGAGGGACGGTATCAGGAGGCGCTGGCGGTATATGACGAGCTGGCCGCGGACGAATATGAGGATTCCGCCCTGCGTGCAGCGGAGTGCCGCTACCAGCTGGCGGCGCAGCTGTATCTATCGGGTGACCTTGAGGCCGCGGAGCAGGCCATGCTCGCGCTGGACGGATATGCGGATTCTGCGGAGGTCGCGGCTGCCTGCCGCGAGGAGTTGGACAACATTGCAGCATATGACGCGGCCTGCGCGCTTATGGAGAGCGATCCCGCCGCCGCACGCGATGCGTTTGCCGCGCTGGACGGCTACCGCGACAGTGCGCTGCTTATGGAGGTGTGCTTAAACCGCATGGGCTATGCCGTAAGCTATATGGACGAGGCCTTTACGGTGGAGCCGCTTGTGCTGGGCGCGGATGACGGCGGCAATGTTACGCTTACGGTACGGCTCAGCGGCATAGTCAGCGTGAACTTTGCCGGCCAGATAACGGTACCCATATCCCCGGCAGCTGCATCGGTGTATGTGGAGGGGAGAGAGTATGCTTATACTGAGTGCGAGCTGGATCTGGAGCAGAACGAATGCACCTTTAGATTTGGTACGGCAGGCCCCGTGGAGCTGGTAGAGCTGTATGCCAACGGTTCCATGGCGGACAGTATACGCTATCAGATAGACCCGGCTACGCTTACCGCAGCGGAAGCAGAATAAATGCGAACAGACGAAAGCCCGCGATATTACACCGCGGGCTTTTGTATATGTGCAAGCTGCGTTTATTCTTCGATCTTTACGCGCCAGTAGCGGCTGCCGTCGCGTTCGCGGGCCAGCAGCCCGGATTCGACCAAACCGCGCCGCAGTATGAAGTAATCGTCGAACGTGTGCCATGCGGAGAGTATGGCGTTTACCTCATGCTCGGTATAGTCGGCATCGTATTCGAATTTTGCTGCAAGGTATTGCATGGCAAGCTGCCTGGGCGCCTGCTTTGAGGGCAACTGCTTCAGACGCCCGTCACCATCGAGAAAGCGGGCGAGAAGCTGCGTGTCGGTAGGATTTAGCTTTGACATTTGTATCACTCCTTTGGATCAGCGGATAAAGTTGGTTCTTGCGCGCTCCTCGGGGACGGGAAGCGTTACGCCTGCGTCGCGTCCGGCGTGTATGGACTTGATGAGCCACGCCATATTTCTGCCGAGCGTGCGCATTATCTGCAGCCCCTCCAGGTCACGCCTTACCTCGTCGGGGGTATTGCCGTGCACCATGTTCCAGTACTGGCTGGAAACCACCGGCATATTGGAGATGCTAAAGTATTTGTTCAGCACATCCAGAGAGAAAACGGTGCCGGCACGGCGTGCGGAGACTACCGCGGCGGCGGGCTTGTACGGGAAGCCGCCGCTGGCATAGAACATCCTGTCCATAAATGATATGATGCTGCCGTTGGGAGAGCTGTAATACACGGGCGCGCCAACAATAAGCCCGTCGCAGTCACGCATAGCAAGTATGGCCTCGTTTACCGGGTCGCTGTCGAATATGCACAGCCGCGAATCCTTTCGGCAGCTACCGCAGACAGAACAGCCGCATATGGGCGCTGTGCCTATATGCAGTATCTGCGAACTTACTCCTTCCAGCTCGAGCTGGAAGGCAACTTCGTCCAGCGCGGTGCGGGTACAGCCGTTATTGTGCGGGCTGCCGTTGATAAGAAGCACCTTCATATTTGTGAACCTCCGGTTATAATAGGGGGGAGCATATGCAGCTCAGCTCTTGGTGAGCTGCATGGAGTTGAATACTTCCACGGTCTTTTCGTAGCTGCTCTTTGTAGTGCCAGTCTGAACCGTGCCGGTGTATTCCGCCCAGGTCGCGGATGAAACGGCACCGCGGCTGAATACCTTATAGGTGACGCCGTCGAGTGTATTTTCTGTGACCTGCTTGTAGCCGGCGGTATAGGTCTTGGTTTTGGAGTTATAGCGGATGACCCGCACCCAGTCGCCGACATCGTATTTTGTGATATCCTGATCGGAAAACCAAACTATTTTGTAGCCGCCTTCGTGTGTTATGGCCCAGCTTTTAACGTTTAGTGCGGCAAAATCCACGTCTTCGCCCACCATATATTCCTGCATATAGTTGACCCATGCCGAGGAGACGACGATCGCGGTGGAGTCGATGGTCTGGGGCATGTTATGACCGGCGCTGACCGATGCGTCATAAGCCTCCACCAGCGGTATGTTGGGTGCAAGCGAAGAATCCGGCAGACCGTCTATATCGCTTTCTAACGAGCCGTGCAGACTGCAGACGATGTTTTCGATGTGGCGATAATCGCTTGAATATGTAACGGTGCATTCGCCGCCGCAGGGGGCGGTATAGCTTGTGGCGGAGTTTACGGTGTAGTCGCCGTATGCCAGTGCGCGGGAGAGTGCGCCTTCGGCGTCTACGTCGCCGTACAGCGCGTCGGTGCGCGACCGGTAGGCAAGCATTACGGCCTGCATATTGACACGGCAGGAGTGGGTGGCGGCTCTATCGAGGTAGCCGCTAACCACCGGGATGGCTATGCCGGTAAGCACGATAAGCACGCCGATTACGATTATGACCTCTACCAGCGTAAATGCGCGGGATACGCAAATTTTTGAGTTTTTCCTCATATCGCAATTATAGCAGAAAACGCATAAGGATTCAACGGAACGCACATAACCAGGCGCTGCTTTTTTGATTCTGCTTTAGGCGGCAGAGGTGACAAATGTGCTGCTCAGGGTGTAAAATAAAAATATACAGCGCTATTTCTGCATCGGAGGTAAATATGCGTATACTTGTTACCGGCGGGGCGGGCTATATAGGCTCACATACCTGCGTGGAGCTGCTTAATGCCGGCTACGACGCCGTTGTAGTGGACGACCTGCGCAACAGCAGCGAAAAGGCTATCGCGAGGGTTAAGCAGATAACCGGGAAACCGCTTCCGTTCCACAAAACAGATGTGTGTGACCGCGCGGCGCTGGACGCCGTGCTGGACGGGTATGACGACATAGTCTGCGCCATACATTTCGCCGGGCTGAAGGCGGTGGGCGAGTCCGTGGAAAAACCGCTCCAGTATTATCGCAACAATCTGGACGCCACGATGACGCTGTGCGAGGCGCTGACGGCGCACGGTATAAAGCGGCTGATATTCTCCTCCTCCGCAACGGTATACAGGCCGGGGGACGCTATGCCGCTGGCGGAGGGGTATGAGCTGGGCTGTACCAATCCCTACGGCTGGACCAAATTTGTCAGCGAGCAAATATTGATGGATCTGTGTGCGGCGGACGGTGAATTCTCCGCGGTGCTGTTGCGCTATTTCAATCCCGTGGGCGCGCATGAGAGCGGGCTTATAGGAGAGGATCCGCGCGGCATACCCAACAACCTTATGCCATACATCTGCCAAACCGCCGTGGGAAGGCGCGAGCGGCTCAATGTATTCGGCAACGACTATCCTACCCCGGACGGTACAGGCGTACGGGATTATATACACGTTTGCGATTTGGCTCGCGGCCATGTGGCGGCCATCGAGTACGCGCTGAAGCATACCGGAGCGATCCCCATTAATCTTGGAACGGGCAACGGGGTGAGCGTATTGGAGCTTTTGCACGCGTTTGAGCAGGCGTGCGGGCATCGGATACCCTATGCCATAGCAGGCCGCAGGGCGGGAGATGTGGCGGAATGTTACGCTGATCCTTCGCGCGCATACGAGCTGCTGGGCTGGAAGGCGCGCTGCGGCATAGACCGCATGTGCGAGGACGCCTGGCGCTGGCAGAGCGAAAACCCCATGGGCTACGGAGAGTAAGACAGGGGGCGTTTTTGCGCGTTAGCATACCCGGCCGCCAGCTACACCGTGTGCCGGGGCGCGCGTGGACCGCATGCGCGGTCCGGGCGGGCTTGCGCCCGCCGCTTGCGCGCTTCGCGCGCCGCGCGCCCCGTCCGGTAAACCAAGCCGTCATTTTGCAGCGCAGCAGCAAGCAGTGGCCGCGGCATATGCCGCGGCCACTGCTGAAAACCGTGTTTTGTTTTATGCTTTG
>CAZXRQ010000011.1:0-37515 GCA_964642795.1 uncultured Oscillospiraceae bacterium
GGACCTGCGCATTACGAATGCGCTGCTCTACCAACTGAGCTACATTGGCGTTTTTTGCGGTGACCACGGTTATAGATTATAACATAGCGCCGGGCGCATGTCACGCACTTTTTTAGGGTTTTGGGCGCACATAAAGCGCCGTCATTTCCGGCCCAATCCTTCGAGCGCGGCCCTGGCCGCAAGCTGGCTTGCCTCTTGCTTGGAAGCCCCGGAGCCGGCGCCCACCGTCTCTCCGTTCAGGCTTGCAAGCATCACAAAGGTCTTCATATGATCCGGGCCGGTCTCGGACTGGACGTCGTAGGTTATGCTGCCCATGTGATGTTTTTGGACGTATTCCTGCAAAAGCGTCTTATAGTCCTTGGTGTTAACACGGTTCGCAGCGGTTATTATGAGCGGCCGTATCAAGCGCAGCACCAATTCGCGCGCCGCATCCATTCCGCCGTCCGTAAACACCGCGCCAATGATGGCCTCCATAGCGTCCGCCAATATGCCCTGCCTGCTTCCGCCGCCCGAATTGGCTTCACCGCGGCTCAAAAGCAGCGCGGAGCTAACCTCCAGCTCCGCCGCAACGCCGGCCAAAGCGCCCGCCCGTACGGCGGCGCTGCGCACACGAGTCATCTCACCCTCATCCAGCTGCGGATAATTGTTGAAAACATACTCGCTAACGCAAAGCTCCAGTACGGCATCACCCAAAAACTCCAGCCGCTCATTGTGCTGCTTGGCGCGGCCGTCTCCTTTTACGTAGGAGGTATGCGTAGTAGCGGTATCCAACAGTCGAATGTCGCCAAACTCGTATTGCAGCCTCTGCTGCAGCACATATAAAGCCTGTCTGTGTACGTCGTTCATGCCCTTTTCCTTAGTAAATACCCGCATCCGTAGATGCGGGCAGGGTTCGCGCTATGCTCGGATTATTTGTTGACGTAGCTGAGTATATCGCTTACGGTGCGTATTTTGGGAAGCTCGTCATCCGGTATCTCGATGCCATACTCGTTTTCAAGATCCATTATAAGCTCCACCACGTCCAAAGAATCCGCCTTAAGGTCCTCAATCAGCTGGGAGTCCGGCTGGATGGTGTCCTCCGCGATGTCCAGTTGCTTTGCTATTGCCGCACGCAGCTTTTCAAATTCCATAACAATCACCCCTTTCAAGGAACATCATACAATGTCGTTATGTGTAGTTTAGCTTTATTGCTACGGGTTGTCAATCCTCAACCTCGGGCAGTTTTGCTATTCCCCGGGCAATTACATCCACTACCTCCGCGGATACGAAACGGCGCGCCTGATCTATCGCCGCACAGTACGCCTTGCCGTCCGAACTGCCGTGCGCTTTTATAACTCCGCCGTCTATGCCCAATAGCGGCGCGCCGCCGTACTCCGTGTAATCCATCTGCTTTTTGAATGCGCGAAACGCCGGCATGGCAAGCGCCGCACCCAGCTTTGTACGCGCACCGCTCATCAGCTGAGCCTTCAGCATGGACATAAGCGTAGACGCAAGGCCTTCTGTATATTTTAGCACCACGTTACCGGTAAAACCGTCGCACACAAGTACGTCGAATTTGCCGGATAGTATATCCCGTGCCTCACAGTTGCCCACAAAATTGACGGGGGTCTGCTTCAGCAGCATGTGCGCTGCCTTGGTAAGCTCGTTACCCTTCTCCTCCTCCGCGCCGTTGCTCAAAAGGCCCACCCGCGGGTTAGCAATGCCCATTACGTCGCGCATATATGCATCCGCCATTACGGCAAACTGCATAAGATACGATGGCTTACAGTCCGCGTTGGCGCCGCAGTCGATAAGCATTATGCAGCCGCCGGTCTCGGTGGGCATTACAGGAGCAAGCGCGGGCCGTTTTACACCGCTTATGCGCCGCACTATCAGCGTTGCGCCGGCGAGCAGCGCGCCGGTGCTGCCGGCGGATACTATGCAGTCCGCCCCACCCTCCTTTACGCACTGGAGCGCCTTTACCAAGGAGGATTCCTTCTTGCGCTTGATAGCCACGGTGGGCGCGTCATCACAGGATATGCGCTCCGGTGCGTGTACTATGCTTACGCGGGAAACGTCCGCGCCGCGTTCAATAAGCCCGTCGCGTATCACAGTTTCGTCGCCAAACAGCACAAGCTCTATGTCGCTAAACTTGGCAAGTGCGGCCGCGCAGCCGTCCAGCTCCGCGCGGGGAGCATCGTCGCTGCCGAATACGTCTATTGCTATTTTCATATATATACCCCTCAAGCCTGGACTATACGACAAAAAGGCCTCCCAATGGGAAGCCCTGATGTGTTCAACCGTCAAGCCTCTTTCTTTTTGCCCTTATCATCCATATTGATGACTTGCTTGCCGTCATAATAACCGCAGCTCTTGCAAACCCTGTGAGCCAGCTTGGGCTCATGGCACTGAGGACAGGCCACAATACCGGGGACGGAGAGCTTCCAGTTGGCCCTGCGGGAATCCCGCCTCGCCTTGCTGGTTTTTCTCTTGGGTACCGCCATGATTACACCTCCTTATTATCATCCAGCAGCGCTGCCAGCGCCGAAAACGGGCCTGCCGTTTTTCTTTCGCCGCAATCGCACTGCGTAAGGTTTAGGTCACACCCGCACTGCGGGCACAGCCCCTTGCAGTCCGGTCTGCACACGCTATACATCGGAGCGTTGAGCAGAAGCCCGTCAAGAAGCATTTGGTCGAGATCGAGCTCGTAGCCCGAATAGGGATAGCTTTCGTCGTCCGGTCCGGCATCCCGCGTAAACGCCGCGTCGATGTCGAACCCGAAGGCTTCGTCAAACGGCTTTGAGCATCTTGCACATTCGCTGTGCAGTAAGGCCTCCGCGCGGCCGTTTACCGTTACGCAGCCGCCGTCGAACACATACTCCGCCTTTATCGTGAGCGGTGAAGCAAGGCTTAGCTCACGCCCCAAATACTCCAATGGCGGGTATTCGATGCTTGCTTCAAGCGGGAAGGGCATTCCCGGCTGCTTTTGCGCCTGGGCAACGTTAAGCTTCATATCGTCTCCCAAAAGTCAACCTTGAATATTTTATCCGCTGCGCTATTGTTTGTCAACAGCTTTTATTCGCCGACTATGGCAGCGGTGTCGCGGGCTATCATCATCTCCTCGTCGGTGGGGATGACATATACCTTTACGCGGCTGTCATGCTTGCTGATCTCGACTTCCTCGCCGCGCGGGCAGCTCATGTTGTATTCGAAATCGGCGTCCACGCCCAGGTACTCAAGCCCCTCGAGTATCATGGCGCGCATGCTGCGGTCGTTCTCGCCTATGCCGGCGGTAAATACTATCGCGTCCACCCCGCCCATCGCGGCGGCATATGCGCCGATGTACTTTTTCACCTTATAGGCAAAGGTCTCAAGCGCCGCGGCAGCGCGGTCGTTACCGGCCTTGCTCGCCTCGTCCAGATCGCGGAAATCGCTGGACACGCCGGATATGCCGAACACGCCGCTCTTTTTATTCATGTAGGAGTTGATGCCCGCAGTATCCAAGCCCAGCTTCTCCATAAGGTAGGTAACGATAGCGGGATCCATATCACCGCAGCGGGTGCCCATAGGAACGCCCTCCAGCGGCGTAAAGCCCATAGAGGTATCCACGGACCTGCCGCCCTTTACTGCGGTTATGCTGGAGCCGTTGCCAAGGTGGCAGGTAATTATTCGGGTCTTTTCAGCCGGCATGCCCAGCTTGCTTATGGCGCGGCCGGATACATATGCGTGGGAAACTCCGTGGAAGCCGTAGCGGCGCACAAGCAGCTCTTTATATGCCTCGTACGGCAGGCCGTACAAAAACGCCTTGGGCGGCATGGTCTGATGGAAAGCGGTATCGAACACGCCCACCATGGGGGTGTTGGGCATTATCTTGCGGCAGGCGTTTATGCCCATGAGGTTTGCCGGGTCGTGCAGCGGCGCAAGCGCCGAAAGCTCGTCCACAGCCTTGATGAATTCGTCGTCTATCAATAAGGAACTGCTGAACTTTTCGCCGCCATGCACCACGCGGTGACCCACGGCGTCTATTTCGTCCATGCTGTTAACTACGCCTGTATCCTTATCCACCAGCGCATCCAGCACCAGCTTTATGGCGGCGGTATGATCCGGCATGGGAGCTTCTGTCTTGATCTTGTCGCGTCCGGCAGGCGAATAGGTAAGCACGGAGCCGTTCATTCCTATGCGCTCGCACAGGCCCTTGGCTATCACGCTGCCGTCAGCGGTATCGATAAGCTGATATTTGAGCGAGGAGCTGCCCGCATTTATAACCAATACCTTCATATTATGCCCCCCTTATGCGTTGGCCTGTGCCTGAACGGCGGTAATAGCAACTACTGAGACTATATCCTCCACGCTGCAGCCGCGGGACAGATCGTTTACAGGAGCCGCAAAGCCCTGGCAGATAGGCCCTATGGCCTCCGCGCCCGCAAGACGCTGCACCAGCTTGTAGCCGATGTTGCCCGCCTGCAGATCCGGGAATACCAGTATGTTGGCCTTGCCCGCAACCGAGCTGCCGGGGGATTTTAGCTGGCCAACCTTCTCTACCAAAGCCGCGTCCGCCTGAAGCTCGCCGTCCACATTAAGCTCCGGAGCAAGCTCGTGTACCATCGCGGTAGCATTTGCAACCTTGTCCACCAGCTCGTGCTTTGCACTGCCCTTTGTGGAGAAGGAAAGCATCGCCACGCGGGCGTCCATGCCCAGCAGACCCTTTGCGGACTTCGCGCTGGCTATGGCGATGGCCGCAAGCTGCTCCGCGGTAGGATTGGGGTTGACAGCGCAGTCTGCAAACATCATAACGCCGTCGTCGCCGTAGGACTTGTCCTTTAGCTCCATTATGAAGAAGCTGGATACCGTGGATACGCCGGGGGCGTTTTTGATTATCTGAAGGCCCGGACGCAGCGTATCGCCGGTGGTGCAGAGCGCGCCGGCTATCATGCCGTCGGCCTTTTTATCCTTTACCATCATAGCCGCAAAGAACAGCGTGTTCTTCATGGTGGCGGCCGCCTTCTCCGGAGTTACGCCCTTGGCCTTGCGCATCTCGTAGAAGGTATCGGTATATCTTGCAAGATCCGGGCTGGCAGCGGGGTCTATTATATCTATGCCGGCAAGCGAAACGTTGAACTTCGCCGCGACCTCGTTGATCTTCTCCGGCGCGCCCAGCAGCGTAAGCTTAGCAATGCCCTGCTCGGCTATCTTCTGCGCCGCCTGCACCGTACGCTCTTCCGAACCCTCGGGCAGCACGATGTGCTTTACGTCGGCTTTCGCCTTTGCCTTGATAACATCCATGACTGACATAATTAGTAACTCTCCCTTCAAAAAGTGCGTTTGTCCTCTAACCGATGTATTATATCACATCAGAACGGCTTTGTGACCCGCCAACACGCCTTTTTTTGGATATGAGCGGAGCTTTTTTTATGGTATAATCGCTTTGATGAGCTGCGTTGGCATAATAGCCGAATACAATCCGTTTCACACCGCCCACGCCTGGCATATCGCCAAGGCAAAGGCGCTTTCCGGCGCACAGTACGCCGTGATCGCCATGAGCGGGGATTTCGTGCAGCGCGGCGAGGTCGCCATGCTGCCAAAAGCCATGCGTGTACGTCACGCTTTAGCAGGCGGTGCGGATATGGTGCTGCAGCTGCCCACGGCGTTTTCGCTCGCATCCGCACAGCGCTTTGCCCGCGCCGGCGTGGATCTGCTTGCAGCCGCGGGCATAGTGGATGCGCTTTGCTTCGGCAGCGAGTGCGGCGATATGACCGCGTTAAAACGCGCCGCCGAATATGAGCCGGACGGCGCGGCAGCGGCTGCGCTGGCCGATAACCTCTCGCGCGGGCTTTCCTATCCGGACGCACTTTGCCGCGCAAGCAGCGGCGCGATACCCGCCGCCCCAAACGACACGCTGGGCATGGAATATCTGCGCGCATTGCGCGCGCATCCCCATATGCTTCCATACTGCATAAAGCGCACCGCACCGCACGACGGTGAAATTAGCGCAAGCGCCATACGCAGCGCGGCATCAAACACCGATTTTGACACCGTGCGCGCACTCGTACCGGACTGCGTTTATGCTGATATACTCGCTGCATACGAATGCGGCGCCGCTCCACGGACCAACAAGGCCCTTGCTCTGCCGCTGCTTTATGCGCTAAGACGCATGAGCGCTTCCGATATAGCGGCGCTGCCCGACGTTTCCGAGGGACTGGAAAACGTAATACTCCGCGCGGCACTGTCCGCCGCCGATTACGACGGACTGCTCGCCCTAATCAAGTCCCGGCGCTATACCATGAGCCGCATAAAGCGCATACTCATGTGTGCGCTGCTGGGCATAGATTCGTCCGTTCAGGCACAGCAGCCCGCGCAGTATATTCGCGTGCTGGGCGTGCGCCGCGACGCGCTGGGGCTGCTTTCCGGCCTTAGCGAGCGCGCCGGGCTTCCCGTGATAACCCGCTACTGTGACACTGCCGCGCTGAACCAAGCCGCGCGCCGCCTTCACGACATAGATCTTACCGCCGCAGATATAGCCGCGCTTGCATCACCCATACCCTCGCCAGCCGGATTTGATTACGGCTCCCCTCTCATCATAGTGTAGCTATCCCGCATAAACATATTGCATGACGATAAAAAGCAAGCTCACCGCTGCGGCCTGCGCGCTGATGTGCGTACTGCTGGCAGTATTCAACCGTCCCGCCTCCGAGGCCGCAAGGCAGGGCTTTTTGCTGTGGCAAAACGCGATGCTGCCCGCGCTGCTGCCGTTTTTCGTATGTACCGGACTTTTACGCGGGATGAACCTCGGCGCGGGTACGTACGCGCTTGCGTATATATCCGGCGCGCCGGGCGGCGCAAGGCTGTTTTCGGGTACTAACGACGCCGCCTGCGCCGTAGCAGTGCTGAATGCCGCAAGCCCCGCGTTTATAATCTCCGGGTTCTGCCTCTCCATGCTGAACCTGCCGGGCTTGGCATGGCCTATACTGATCGCGCAGACCGTTACCGCCGCACTCGCGCTGGCCGCGCTTAAGCGTACAGGCGCACTGCCGGCTCCCGTGCAGGCCGAGCCATCCAGCCTGCCCGACAGCATACGCGATGCGGTCAGCGCGCTGCTTACAATACTCGGCTCAATAGTATTTTTCATGGTGCTGCTGTCGCTTATGGAGCAGACCGGCATATTGAAGACCATAGTCTGGCCGGTCGCGCGGCTGTTTTCGCTGCTCGGCATAGGCGAAGGCGCCGCGGCCGCACTGGTCACCGGCATCATTGAGATGGCGTCCGGCTGCGCGGCGCTCGCAGAATGCGGCTGCTCCGTGCGCGAAACCGCTGCGCTTGCCGCGTTTATACTTACCTTTTCCGGCTGCTGCATACTCGCGCAGTCGCTTTGCTTTGTGCGCGTAAAGGTGGGCAGATATATCGCCATAAAGGCGGCTTTGGGGAGCGTGAGCGCGCTGCTTGCATGGCTGCTCACTCCGCTGTTCGTCACTGATGCGCCGGTATTCTTGCAGCCCGAGAGCGAGCTTGCGTCCAATGCGCTGTTTGCTGCGGCGTTTTCCGCTGCTGCGCTGTTCGGCGCCGCCGTAGTGATGCTGCTGTGCGGAGTGGCGCGCGGTATTAAGCAAACAAAAAGAGGACGGCGAACCGTCCTCTGAAAAAGCAGAAATATCAGAAGCTGTCATCCATAAAATCGTCGTCGTCCACAGCCTTTTTCTTGCGCTTGAACAGGCCAAGGAAGGAGCCGCGATCGTCGTCGTCATCATCGTCGAAATCGTCTTCATCGTCGTAGATATCCTCAACTACGGCCTTGCGCTCATGGCGCTGCTGCTTCGGCTGCGCGGGCTGTGCCTGCTGCTCCTCGGGCTGCTGCTGATACTGGATCGGCTGCGCGGGCTGCTGGTACTGCGCCTGCTGTGCGGCAGGCTGCTGGTACTGTGCCTGCTGTACGGGCTGCTGCGCCCTTGCGCCCAGATCGCGGCGGTTGGCCTTTATAAGCTGATCGTATTCCGCGATGAAGCGCTCGATGTCCACCAGCACCTCGTCGGCATATACCTTGGCATTTTCATACACGCAGTTAGCGTTATACTCCGCCTTGGCCGCAAGCAGCTGTGCGCGGCGCTGCGCCTCCTGATAGACCTCGTCCTGTGAGATGAGCCGCTCGTACTCCGCTTTGGCTTGAACCGATATCTGCTCTGCGTTAGCCTGCGCTTCGGACACTATTCTTGCGGCTTCCGCCTCGGCCTTCTGCACGGTCTCGCGCGCATACTCGTCGGCGTTGTCGGTAATATTACGGGTCTCGGCTATAACGCTGTTTGCTCGCCGGATATCCTCCGGGATGGTGACCTTGAGATCGCCAAGCAGGTCGTATATCTCGTCCGCGTCGACTACGCGGCGATTGCCTCCGCCGATCTTGGGCTTAGGGCTGTCCTCCACGGCCTCCTCGATCTGCTCGAGTATGCCAAAGATCCTCATTTCCTGTACGTCTGCACTCATCGCTGTATCAACCTTTCTGCGATTATTTGTTTTATTGAATCGGGCACCAGCCCGTCTATCGCTCCTCCGAATGAAGCTATCTCACGCACCGTACCGGAGCTTATGAACGCAAGCTGCGGATCCGCCGCGAGGTAGACCGTGCGCGCCACCGGCATAAGCTGCTTGTTTACCGCGGCTATCTCGGATTCGTAGAAGTAATCCGCCGCGCTGCGCAGCCCGCGCACGATGTAGGTAGCGTTCACGCGGCGCATGTACTCGACCAGCAGGCCGTCGAACGTATCCACCAGCGCATTGGTCAGGCCCTCTGCCGCCAGCACATTCTCTACCATGGCCCTGCGCTCGTCCAGCGTGAAGGCGTAGCTCTTGTTGCGATTTATCAGTACGCCCACGTATACCGTATCAAACAGCTCACACGCATGTTTCAGCACGTCAAGATGTCCAAGGGTAAACGGGTCGAAGCTTCCGGGATAAACAGCGGTCTTCATGCGCCTTGCTCCTCAATGATTATGCTTACACCCACGTCGCCGTAGGTCTTTGTGCTCTTTACCGCAGTCCCGCACGGAAAGCTCGGCGGCTTTGTGCGCGCATACTCGCATATAAGCATATAGCCGGGGTTGAGCGCGCCGTGCTCCAATAAGGAAGTTATTGCCAACTCTGTCAATCCGTATTCATACGGAGGATCCAAAAACACTATGTCGAAGCGTTTGCCCTCTCCCACAGCGCGCAGCACCGCCTCGCGGCAGTCGCACTCGTAAACGCGGGAAAGCGGTTCATAGCCCAGGCGCGCTATGTTCTGCCGCACTACGGCGGCGGAACGGCCGGACTTATCGCAGAACGCCGCGCTGGCCGCACCGCGTGAAAGCGCCTCAAGGCCCATGGCGCCGCTGCCGGCAAACATATCCAGCACCGATTTCCCTTCGATGTCGAACTGTATCATGCCGAATATGGCCTCGCGCACCCTGTCAAGCGTAGGGCGGGTGTCTTGTCCTTTCGGCGCGTCTATGCGCAGGCCGCGCTTCTGTCCGGCGATTATGCGCATACGCATCCTCCCATTATCGCGTTATATTGTAGCATCACTCGAGGGCAAATAACAAGCCCGTGGGTGTTTATTTACAATAAATCCAATTTTTGCTTACAACATAATCCATGCGCACGTCCAGCTCTCCGCAGGGTACTTCTGGCAGTATCTGCTCATCGAAGGCTATCCCCACGAGTACCGCGCCCGTATTTTCAAGCAATCTGTCGTAATAGCCCGCGCCATGGCCCATGCGTCGGCAGCGGCTGTCGAACGCCACACCGGGTATCACGGCAAAATCCACATCCGCCATGCGCACCTGCGTTGAGCGCGCGGGATCCGGCTCGCTTATGCCGAATTTACCGCACAAAAACGCGCTTTCGTCATACGGTACGAGCAGCTGCAGGCTGCCGTCCGCCATGCAGAGCGGGTATGCCACGCGCTTGCCCGATGCGGCGGCGCACGCGGCTATGCCAAACGGGTCGCACTCGCGTGCAAGCGCGCGGTAGCACAGCACCAGCGACGCTGACGCAAACTCCGGCAACCCTGTAACCTTTTTGCAGACGGCGGCGGACTGCCCAGCCATATCTTCAGCATCCAGCCCCCGCAGTATTCCGCGCATCCGCCGTCTGAGCAGGTTCTTTTGCTCTGTGAGCTGCGACGTCATCTGCCCAGCTCGTCGTGTACCACGGCCCCGTCTATCAGCGTAAGCACGCAGCGGGTGCGGCAGTCCAGCGGATCTCCGGCAAACACTGCTATATCCGCATCCTTGCCCGCCTCCAGGCTGCCAATGCGATCCGCCATGCCGATTATTTTTGCGGCGTTTATGGTTATGCAGCGAAGGGCGGCTTCCGTACTCAGCCCCTCGCGCACGGCTAACGCGGCGCATACGGGCAGGTATTGCTGCGGTATCACTGGATGATCCGTCATCATCGCAAACTCTATGCCCGCATCATCGAGTATCCTCGGCGCGGCAAAGGAAAGGTTTTTAAGCTCTATCTTGCTGCGTTCCGAAAGCAGCGGCCCTACAATTATCCCCTCGCAGCCGTTTTTCAGCGCGGCCTTCAGGTGATCGCATATGAGATAGCCCTCGGTGCAGTGATCCAGCGTATAGCGGATGCCAAACTCCTCGGCGACACGTATGGCCGTAAGTATATCGTCGGCGCGGTGGCAGTGTATCTTCAGCGGCAGCTCGCGCCGCACCACTGGCAGCAGCGCTTCCTTGCCCAAATCCCGATCCGGCAGCTTTTCCGCGTCGCCGTTTGCGCGCCGCAGCTTATCATCGTATTCCTGCGCGCCCGACAATGCCTTCCTTAACAGCGCGGCAGTAGCCATACGGGTCTGCGGCATCTTTTTCCCCGGGCCGTACACCCGCTTGGGATTCTCTCCAAAGGCCGCCTTCATAGCAGCCGGGTTTGCTATCGTCATTCCCTCCATACCGTCGCCCGCAGTCTTCATCGTAACGAACTGGCCGCCCACCACGTTTGCGCTGCCCGGTCCCGTCATGCAGCAGGTCACGCCCGCCGCTGCGGATTCCGTAAAGCAGCGGTCAAACGGATTAATTGCGTCTATCGCCCTGAGCTCCGGCGTAAGCGGGTCGGTACACTCGTTTACATCGTCTCCCTCGATCATCACGCCGTCCTCAAGTATGCCTATATGACAGTGCGCGTCGATCACGCCCGGCATTACCGTACAGCCGCTGACGTCGCGCACCTCAGCACCCGCGGTATCCAGCCTTTCGCCTGCTGCGACGATTTTTCCGCCCTCTACCGCTACGTCGCCTGTAAAGCGCGCGCCGGTCATGGTTATCACATTGCCGTTTTTGAGTATTAGCATGTATTCATCCTCCCAACGTGGTTTTTATAACAGATTCATGTTATCCAGCGTATCGCTTACCGCGCTTACTACGTCGCGGGTGATCAGCATACGCTCTCTCAATAGCCGCATCGCAGTATCGGCGCTTGCGCCCAGCAGGTATGAGCCGCAGCACGCCGCGTCAAACGGCGAAAGCCCCTGCCCCAGCAGCGCCAGCACTATGCCTGTAAGCACATCTCCGCTGCCGCCCTTTGCAAGGCCCGCGTTGCCGGAAGCGTTTTTCATCGTGCGCCCGTCCGGAGCGGCGATTATACTCTCTGCGCCTTTGAGCAGCACGGTACAGCTATGCTGCTGCGCATACGTTCCGGCGCAGTCCTCCATATCCGACAGTATAGCCGAAACGCTTTTTCCGGTCAGTCTTCCCATCTCGCCGGGGTGCGGCGTAAGCACTACATTCCCGTTGAGCGGCGGCTTCTCCAGCCGCGCCAGCATGTTCAATCCGTCCGCGTCTATCACGGCGGGCAGTCCGCTCTCCAGCACGGCACGGATCGCCGCCTCGCCGCCCGTCGTTTTTCCCATGCCGGGGCCTGCTCCTGCGCAGGTGCAAACGGCGAGCAAATCATCAAGCTCGGGCTCGGAATATGAGTTCCAGTCCGCGCCGTCAAACGGCACGGTCATGGCTTCCGGAAGGGCATACATCGCGCCGCATATGGTGGACGGGCAGTATAGCTTGAGCGTGCCTATCCCGGCCCGAAGCGCCGCCGCGGCCGCCATAAGCGCCGCGCCGGAAAAGCCCGTGCTGCCCGCAAGCAGCAGCCCTTTACCGTTATCCCCCTTATTGGAATCCCGCCTGCGCTCGCCTATCGCGGCCTTTACGTATTCTTCGGTTACAGTAAGCATCGAAGCTATTCCTCCGCCTCGTCGCCCGCGTCGGACATATCCACCTCGACCTCCGTATCCATCACCTTCAGCAATGCCGACCTGATAACATCGTAGTCGTAGCCCCTGCCCACAAGGCGCTGTGCAGTGCGGCGCGCGCGCTCATCCTCCGGCAGTGCCGCGAACTGGCGGCAGAACCTTTTCGCCACCTGTACGGCGTTATCCGCCTCCATCGCATCCGTAACGGCAGCAAGCGCGCCGTCAATAACATCCGGCGGCAGCTTATGGCCGTACAGCTGCTGGCTCAGCTTGCGGCGGCTCACAGGCTTTGTGGCAAGCCGGCTCGCAACGAAATCCGCGGCGTACTTTTCGTCGTTAAGGTAGTTCAGCTCCTTGAGCCGCTCTATCACCTGATACACCTCGTATTCGCCGTATTCCTTGGAATCGAGGTACAGCTCCATCTCGCGCACGGTGCGCGCCCTGCCGGAAAGATATCCGAACGCCGCGTCTATCGGCGATGTGCCCTTCTTTGCCATCCTTTTCCTCCTTACAGCCTGCTGCGCCAATCGCAGGACGTATCCTCCGCATCTGCCTGACGCTCCTCCTCCGGCGCATCCGCGGAAAAGCGCAGGCGTTTCAACTCCTCCACGTCCAACGGCCCCTGCGCGCTGCCCATGCAATCGCGGCAGACGTTGAAACAGTTGGGGCACTTGCAGCCGCTCATAAGCCCCTTTTCGCTCTGTATCATATATGTTCCGCACACGCGGCAGCTGCATCTCATGGCGTTACCTCCGTTTGTATAAAGCAGTCCAGCGGGCCGTTTTCGGCAATGTAGCTTTTCAGCAGGCTTATGCTGATATATATTTCCGGCATACCCGCGTCGTATGTGGCTATCTCGTACAGCCTGTACACCAGCACTATATAGCCGCCGGTAAAGTAAAAACCCTGTTCGTCGCTTATCGGAAGCACGTCGCCCAGCAGCGTATAGCCGCTGGCCGTCGCCTGCTCCTGCACCATGTAGGCAAGCGCCGCGCGCCAGCTGGCGGAATCGTCAAAGCAGTCGTTTATATACATAGAGTCGCCCGTTGCGGCATAGAAGTTTAGCGGAACCAGCGCCAGCAGCTGATCCGTGTTGAAGTCGTTTATATACATCAGCACCGAGAATATGCCGTCGCCGTTATACTCTATGCGGTAGGATGTAAACACCGGCGCGTTGAGCGTCTTTGCGCAGACGGCCACCGCATCGTATATGCCGGCGTTTATCACATCCGCCGCGCCGCCCGAAACCACCCGCGGGTATACGACGTAGCCGTCTCCCAGCGCGCGCACGTCGCGCGTTATGCTAAGCGGCGCGCCGCCTGTCTCCGCAGTTTGCGCGGGCGTGGGCTCCGGACTGGCCGCGGGCTGCACTATGGCAGGGCCGCCGTCCTCAGGAGCTATCGCGCAGCCGCAAACGCACGCGCACAGCAGCACGCACAGCAGCGCCCACAACAGCTTTTTCACCCGCCTCACCTCCGCTTTCAGCCTATCTCCAATACCTCGGCGTTTTGTATCGCCGTATCCATCATGCTGGAAAATTCCACCAGCGCCTCGCTTTCGCGCAGCTTTGCAACGTCCGGCTTGGTCACCGGATGCTGCGGTACGAATACGGTGCAGCAGTCCTCATACGGCAGTATGCTGGTATCGAACGTGCCTATGCGCTTGGCCACCGCCACGATATCGTCCTTGTCAAAGCCGATCAACGGCCTAAATACCGGCATACTCACAGCGTCGTCCGTGACACACAGGCTTTCCAAGGTCTGGCTTGCCACCTGTCCCAGCGCCTCGCCGGTTATAAGCGCGCGCGCGCCGTCGGCGACCGCAATGCGCTCGGCTATCTCCATCATAAGGCGGCGCATCAGCACCGTAGTCTCCTTCTCCGGGCATTTTTCGTATATGGTAAGCTGTATATCCGTAAACGGCACCAAATGCAGCCGTATTTGGCCCGCGTACAGCGCCACAAGGCGGGTAAGCTCTATCACCTTATCCTTTGCGCGCTCGCTGGTATACGGGTAGCTGAAAAAGTGCACCGCGGACAGCACAAGTCCGCGCCGCGCCATCATATAGCCCGCGACCGGGCTGTCTATGCCGCCGGATATCAGCAGCGCCGCCCTGCCCGACGTACCCGTAGGCATACCGCCCGCGCCCATTATCTCATCGGTATATATGAACGCCTGCTCGCGTATCTCTACGCATACCTTTATGGCCGGAGCGTGTACGTCTACGCTCAGGCAGTCGAACCGCTCAAGCAGATAGTGCCCCAGCTCATGGTTTATATCGTCTGAGCGCATGGGGAAAGCCTTGTCGCTGCGCCGCGAAAACACCTTGAACGTGCGCCCTCCGCCATCCTCCAGCGTGCGCTGCATAAGCTGCGAGGCCGCGCAGCATATGGTTTCCCAATCCTTGTCCACCGCAAGCGCGGGACTGATCGAATGTATGCCGAATACATGGCGCAGCGCATCCACGGCGTCATCGCGCCGGTCTGCGCTTACGCCATATACGAATATGCGCCCCTGCTGTCGCTGCACGTTTGCGTCCATGCCCGCAAGGGCGCGCTGTATCCCGTCGAGCAGCTTCCGCTCGAAAAACGGGCGGTTCAAGCCCTTTAGGTGTATCTCACCGTATCTTATCAGCAGTACCTGTTCCATTAGCCCTCCGAATTATTGTTTTCTTCTGTGTTTTATATATCATCTGCGTTTGAACCTGCGCAAAAACCGCAGCTGTTCCTCTATGGCGGCGCTGGCCTGGTCCATCTCGTCAAGCGTGTTGAACGGGCAGAGGCTCATGCGTATCGCGCCCTCCTGCCGTTCCCCGGTTATGCCCATTGCGGTAAGTATGCGGTTTTTGCCCGCCCTGCGCGCGGAGCACGCGGAGCCGGTGGAAACGTATATGCCCTTTTCCTCCAGCGCGTGCAGCAGCACCTCGCCCCGCACCCCGAGAAATGAAAGGTTGAGTATGTGCGGCGCGCCCTCGTCGATATCCGGGCCGTTGAGCACCACATCCGGCAGGCTGGTTAGATTTCCGTACAGCCTGCGCTTGCACTCGCGCATATTGAGTATGTACTCGGGGCGTCTGCTCATATACTCGGATACGGCGGCGTCCATGCCCATTATACCCGGCGTGTTCAGCGTGCCGCTCCTAAGGCCGTTCTCCTGCCCGCCGCCGGACTGGCCACCCATAAACTTAACACCCTTTTTAACGTACAGCGCCCCTATGCCCTTGGGGGCATGGAACTTATGCCCGCTTATGGAATACAGCTCGCAGTCCGCTGCGCGAAACGGCTGCTTGATAAACGCCTGCACGCCGTCCACATGCAGATAAGCGTCCGGTGCGCGGGACTTTATCAGCGAATGTATCGCCGCTGTATCGTTTACCGAGCCGACCTCGTTGTTTACATGCATTATGCTTACAAGCTGCGTGCTCCCGTTCAGCAGACCCGCAAGCGCGGCCATGTCCACGCGGCCGTCCGCCGTTACCGGCGCTGCCTCCACGTCATAGCCCTTCAGCGTTTTCGCGGTCTCAAAGACCGACGGATGCTCCGTAGCGCCTACTATCACGCGGCCTTTATTGCGAAAGCCGCGCAGCGTGCCGGATATGGCGGCATTGTTGCTTTCCGTTCCGCCGGAGGTGAATATAAGCTCGTCCCTGTGCGCGCCTATCACGCCCGCTATGCGTTCGCGTGCGGCGTTGACCTCCCGCTCCGCCGCTACCGCCGGGGAATATGCGCCGGCCGGGTTGAAATAAAGCTGCCTCATATATTTTTCAGCCGCCTGCGCCGCCGAATCCAGCGTGCGCGTTGTGGCGCTGTTGTCAAGATAGATCACTTTTGTTTCTCTCCATATCAATGTATTTTACAGGGCGATCCCCCCGTGGTACATATATATGCTTTGTACTCCGCGTTCGCCAACGCGCATTATAACATATAATACCACGTCCGGACGGATTTTTACATCCCCTACGCTTCCCTCCCTGATTGCGCAATCCGTCAAAATAATATAGAATAATGGGGTCAGAGGTGGACTGCATTATGGATTTCAGCGAAAGATTTACCGAGGGTGCAAGCCATGCCCTCGCGCTGGCTCAGGACTGTGCAAAGGCAATGGGGCACAACTATGTGGGCAGCGAGCACATACTCGTAGGCCTCATCCGTGAAGACGGCGCTGCGGCACAGGCGCTTGCCCGCACCGGCATATTTGAAAAAGAAGTGCTGGAGCGCGCAGACGAGCTGGTCGGGCGCGGCGATTATCACTTCACGGACAGCTTCGGCTACACCCCCCGCACCAAAAAGATATTAGAGCTTAGCCTGTACGAGGCCAAATCCCTCAAAAACAACTATATCGGCACGGAGCATGTGCTGCTTGCGATCATGCGCGAGCGGGACTGCGTTGCCGTGCGCATAATGGAGGACCTCGGCGCGGATCTCGATGTACTAAAGCGCGCCCTCACCTCCAACTCTCCCAGGGTGCGGCGCACGGGTGACGCCAAGTCCGCCGATACCCCCGTTCTCAACCAGTATGCCCGCGACCTCACCGCGCTTGCGCAGGATGGGCTGCTGGATCCCGTTATAGGCCGCAGCGCCGAGATAACCCGCATTGTGCAGATACTCAGCCGCCGCACCAAGAACAACCCCGTGCTAATAGGCGACCCCGGCGTGGGCAAGACCGCCATAATCGAAGGGCTGGCCCAGCGCATAGCCGCAAATGAAATGCCGGATCTGCTCAAGGGAAAGCGCCTGGTAACGCTGGATCTTGGCAGTATGCTCGCCGGCACAAAGTACCGCGGCGAGTTTGAGGAGCGCATCAAGACCGCTATAAACGAGCTGAGTGAAAACGGCAGCACCATACTGTTCATCGACGAGCTGGACACCATCGTAGGCGCCGGCGCGTCGGAGGGCAGCATAGACGCCTCCAGCATATTGAAGCCCGCTCTCGCCCGCGGTGAGATACAGGTCATTGGCGCTACCACGCTGGACGAATACCGCAAATACATCGAAAAGGATGCGGCGCTGGAGCGCCGTTTCCAGCCGGTGACGGTAAACGAGCCCACGCGCGACGAGGCCGTGGCCATACTGTTTGGCCTGCGCGACCGCTACGAGGCGCATCACCACGCCCGCATAACCGACGAGGCTATACGCGCCGCCGTGGATATGTCCAGCCGCTATATAAGCGACCGGTTCCTGCCGGACAAGGCAATAGACCTTATGGACGAGGCCGCAAGCCGTGCGCGCCTTGCTACCTACACCTCCCCTCCGGATATGAAGCAGCTGCAGAGCAAGCTGGATTCCATCATGAAGGAAAAGGAGGAGGCCATCGTAAACCAAAACTTCGAGCGCGCCGCCGCCCTGCGCGACGAGGAGAAGCTCGCCCGTAAATCCATAGACGAGCTGCGTACCAACTGGGAATGTAAGCGCGACAGCACCGAATGTACCGTCACCGAGGACGACATTGCGGAGGTAGTCAGCGCATGGACGGGCATAGTCGCCACCCGTCTTGCCGAGGATGAAAGCAAGCGCCTTATACAGCTTGAGGAGCTGCTCAAACAGCGCGTGATAGGCCAGGACGAGGCGGTAAGCGCCGTGGCGCGCGCCATACGCCGCGCCCGCGCGGGGCTCAAGGACCCGGACCGCCCCATAGGCTCGTTTATATTCCTGGGGCCCACCGGCGTGGGCAAGACGGAGCTTTCCAAAACGCTTGCGGATGTGATGTTTTCCCGTGAGGACGCTTTGATACGGCTGGATATGCCGGAATTCATGGAAGCCCACAGCGTATCCAAGCTGATAGGCTCACCGCCGGGTTACGTAGGCTACGACGAGGGCGGGCAGCTTACCGAGAAGGTACGCAGGAAGCCCTACTGTGTGATACTGCTTGACGAGATAGAGAAGGCGCACCCGGACGTATTCAACCTGCTGCTGCAGGTGCTTGAGGACGGCCGGCTCACGGACTCCAAGGGGCGCACGGTGGATTTTCGCAACACCATCATTATCATGACCAGCAACGCCGGAGCAAATTCGGCCGGGCGCGGTTCGACGCTTGGTTTTTCCTCCTCCGACTCCGCCGCTGCGGACGAGCACATCCGCGAGGATATGCTCAGTCAGCTCAAAAAAGCCTTCCTGCCGGAGTTTATAAACCGCGTTGACGAAATAATCGTTTTTCACAGTCTCGACGCGGCGGATACCGAGCGCATCGCACACCTTATGCTTAACGACGTTAAGGGCCGTCTGGCCGAGCGCGGCATAGATCTAAGCATAACCGACGCGGCGCTTAAACACCTTGCAGGCAGCGGCTTCGATCCCAAGTACGGCGCGCGTCCGCTCCGCCGCACGATACAGCACCAGGTAGAGGATGCGCTGAGCGAGGAGATAATCGCGGGGCGCATAAGCCTGGGCGACAGCGTCACGGCGGACTGTTCGCACGGCACGCTCACCTTTACACCAAAGACCCGCTGACAATAGTTTACAATTTGTTTAACCAATATATCGTTACATTGTTCTACAAAAATGCTAAAATAACTCCACCGCGTATATGCGGGATGGAGTTATTTTTTGTCGATGATAGAGAAAAAGCTCACAGTTGCCATAATCGTTTTTACCGTATCGCTTGCAGTTTGCGGCGCGGCGCTTGCCGCACCGGCTTTTTCCGCCCCGCTGCAGCCCGGCGATGAAGGTGAGGCTGTAACAGTCCTGCAGGAGGAGCTTATTTCACGCGGGCTGCTTGACGCGGCCACCGGCACGTTTGACGACGCCACTGCCGCAGCCGTTACCGCGCTGCAGCAGCAGCTCGGCGTTGAACCCACCGGCATATATGACGAAATCACCCATGACGCGCTTTACGGCCTGCCAGGCGACAAACCTTCAGAACCCACGGAACCGGGCACGCCTAATATGCCGTCAGAGCCGCCGGAAGATGCCGCCACCCGATCCGATCTGCCCGCCGGCGAACCGGCCGACGCCACGCAGACAGCACTGCTCAGCGGCATAAGCATAGGCATAGACCCCGGCCATCAAAATACATTCGACGCCAATTTGGAGCCTGTTTCGCCGGATGATTCACGCACCAAGCCCTGCATGACCACCGGTACCGTCGGCGTACGCAGCGGTGTAAACGAGCAGTATATCAACCTGCAGGTTAGCCTGCGGCTATGCTCCCTGCTGCAGGACGCGGGTGCGGATGTAACGCTGAGCCGTACCGACGGCAACGTGACGCTCTCCAACCGCGACCGCGCGCTGCTGATGAACAGTGCAAACGTAGATGTATGGGTGCGCGTACATTGCAACAGCGCCGCCAGCTGCCAGACCAACGGCGCGGCAGTACTCGTCCCCGCGCGCTCCGCCAATCCCGAGGTTTACGAAACCAGTATGCTGCTCGGTAAATGTATATATACCAGCTTTTGCACAACCACCGGTGCAAAGCGGCTTGGGGTAAGAACGGTGGCCACTCAAACCGCGTTCAACTGGTCTGACGCGCCCGTGATAACCGTGGAGCTGGGCTATCTTTCAAACACGGCCGAGGATATGCGGCTCAACCGCACAGACTACCAACAGCTGTGCGCATATGGCATATATCTTGGCATACTGGATTATGCTGAAACAGTGCTTTGCGTACAATGAAGCGGCGGCCTGACAAGCATACATATTACAGGCTGCTGTCGGCTTTTTTGTCGGCGGCTGTTTTTATTTGCCACGGCTGTTCGATGTTTTCCTCCGGCATAAGCAGCGAAAGCGTTGAAGCGGCCGAACTACCCACCATGCAGAGCATAGTGGACGAGGGGAGCACTAACGAGAATCAATACGCCATACAGCAAAATCCCGTAGCTGGGCTGTACGGCGCCTATACCGCCGGCACAAGCGACGGGCTGTGCAGGCTGGAGCTTATGCTGGTGCAGGCAAACACGCTGGATGCGTTGGACGCGCTAATTTCAATATATGAGCACAACGCACAGCTTTCCTGCGTTATGGTAAGCTGCGGAAGATTGACCTCCGCGAGCGCGGATGCGAATTCCGGCTTTTCCGATACGCTTATCGGCGCTGCAAACGGCAGCGGCAGCATAACATACGCAAGCTCCGGCGCGGCGATACTATCCTTCGTCTATGACGACGGGCGCACACTTACGGGCAAGCTGATAACCAGCATACTGTTTTTCCGCATAACGGATGCGGACGGCGCGGTACTGCTTGATGCATATATCACTCAAGGCAACGGCGAATGGCTGTCCTGCGTGGAGGAAAACGGCCTGCGCAGTGTGCTGTGCTGTGGCGACGAAGCGCGTTTTGTCTGCTTCCCGCTGACCGAAAGCGACTTTTCTGTAGCTGAGTATGCGCGAAAGCTCACCTGGGAAAGGCTGCTGGAAGGCCATTTAGACGCACAAATGCTTACAAGCGCGCAGTAGCCGCCGTCATCTCCATCGCGGTCTGCGCGCCCGGTAATATAATGCGTTGTACAGCCGGTTTGGTATTTCACTTGCCTAAAAACAGCTCGCCCTGATGGAGCGGCTCATATTCAACTGTTCACCTCATTTTTGTGCCATACCTGCGGCTTACACGCAGCATGCCGCGCTGTCGGGCGGCTGCAAGGGAGGTTGGCTGCTAAGCGATATACACGGCCTTCATAAAGGAGCAAAACAGCCAATGCTGAAGCTTCTGTCTTATACGCCGGAGCTTTTATCAGCATCCAGCGTCAAGCCCGCCAGATGTCCGCTCGACCACGCCCATTGCAGGTTATACCCGCCGCAGTCGCCGTCCACGTCCAACACCTCGCCGGCTGCATATAGCCCGGATACCAGCCGGCTTTGCAGCGTAGCAGGGCAGAATTCCGATGTCTGCGCCCCGCCCGCCGCGACCTGCGCGGCATCAAAGCCCATCGTCCCTTGCACCGGCAGCGCAAAATCCTTGCAGGCGGCTGCGATCCTGCGCAAATCGTCCTTTTTGAGCATACCCACGGGGGTGCTCAGCTCATAGCCGGCATATCGCAATACCGTGCGTCCAAGCCTGTTGTGCAGCACTCCGGTAAGCAGGTTTTCCGCCGTAAGGCTTCGCATTGTATTCCGCCTGCGCAGCAGTATGCTTTCTATCTCCTCCTGTGAAAAACTGTAAAGCAGGTCTATATGCAGCATCACGTCCCCTGCCGCCGTCGCGGCCGCACGCGAAATATCAAAGGCGGCCGGGCCGCTGACGCCGAAATCGGTGAACTGTATCTCGCCCTCGCTCGCCGCCAGTACGCCGCCCCGCTGCATTAACACAGCCTTGGCTTCCGCCCTAACGCCCTTGAGCGAGCGCACATACGCATTATCCGTTTTGATCTGCACCAGCGCAGGATGCAGCTTTGTAATGCGGTGGCCCATGCTCTCTAAAAGCTCGTAGCCGCTCTTAACGCCCCCTACCCTTGCGCCCGCCATGCCCCCGCAGCAGATTATGACCTTATCCGCCTCTAGGGACGCATCGGCGGCGCTTACCAAAAAGCCGCCCGTCTTGATACGCCGCACGGAGACCACCTCAAGGCCCGTGATCATCTCCACGCCGGCCGCCTCCGCGGCGAATCGCAAAACATCCACCACGCTTCCGGCATAGTTGGACAGCGGATACAGACGCCCGTCAGCCTCGGCCGCCGTTAAAAGCCCCAGCCCATGGAAAAATTCCAGCGTGTCGGCCACATCGAACCGTTTGATCACATCCATCGCAAAGGATGCGTCCCGCCCATGATAGTTATCTTCCGCCAAGTTGAGGTTTGACAGGTTGCAGCGCCCGTTCCCGGTGGCCAGCAGCTTCTTGCCAACGCGGGGCTGGCGCTCCAGCAAACACACCTGTTCTCCGTTTTGAGCTGCCGTAACAGCGGCCATCATGCCGGATGCACCGCCGCCTATTACCGCTATCTTCATCCACCGGCCCTCCTTGTTGGGAACATGCCTATACATTAACAGCAGCTCCGCTTCTCAGGCAATATTCTATATTATAAAGCGGATATTATAAAGCGCTTTCTTTACGGTATGCGCACAGCATACGTTTGCGACTCATAGACGGGATTATAGAGCTATCACATATAAAACGCTGTCAGGAGCATTACTTGATACAGAATCCGTCCCGAAGCAGCGGAGGGCCAGCGACGCCATCCGAAGAAAGCGGATAGAGCATACATTCAAACTCTCCGCCTCTCGGAACGGTAAGAATGTATTCACCTGCCGCCGCAGTTTCGCATTGCTCATAGTTCAAAAGGATCGTTTTCTTAATAGCGCGGCGATCCATTTGGAATCGAATGCCAAGCCGCGTTGTACCATCCGCCATTTTTGCGTTGACCACGGCTGCTTTCGAGATCCCGCTGGATAGAGAGCAGATCGAGCCTGTCAGCTCTGCTACCCAGTCGCCGTATTCGTCCGGAAAGGTAATTCCGTCATCTACATAAAGAAACCCGGCGTTACACGCGGGAAAGCATTTTTCATTGATGCGAAATGCCGGCCCTGTTTGCAATCCCTCGCCGCCCCAGCCAACAAACTCCACGGGGAAGCGCCCGTTATCGGCAAAATGTCCCTCCCGGCGCCCGCCGGAAGCAGCTTGGACGGCATAAGCGCGGGATAGCGCGGGAGAAAGGCTCGCCGGGCAGTTTTTAAACGCGTATTTACCCATACTTTCAACGCCTTCGCCGCCCTGGATATTGGAAAGCATCGAACAGCCCTTAAAGGCGGCGGATTTGATCCTTGTAACGCCGCCGGGTATGGAAAGCTCACGAAGACCGCCGCAGCCAAGAAAGGCCGAAAAACCAATGGAGTTAACCGTGTCCGCCATACGTATCTCTTTCATTTTGGCGCAGCCGCTAAACGCATAATCCGGTATACGGGTTAAGCCCGGCTCCATGTATACCCTTTCCAGCTCCGCACAGCGGCAGAACGCATATTCACCCATGCTGTGCAGGCTTGGGGGAAAACAGAAGCGTCTTTATCTCCTCGTAACAGCACTCAAAGGCATGCTCAGCTATACCGGAGGCCAGCTCGTTCGCAGCGAGGGCGCAATCATGCCGTCCATTGTCGGAATGATGTTGGGCACGGTTATCAATGTAATACTCGACCCGGTCTTTATTTTTGCGCTGAATATGAGCATCCGCGGCGCAGCAATCGCCACTGTTTTGGGCAATGTCGGAGCAATGGGATATTACATCTGGTATTATCTGTCGGGCAAATCGCTGGTGAATTTCAAACCCGGATATATTTGCGGCGAGAAAAAGATATGGGGGCAGATATTTGCAATCGGTATTCCGGCGGCGCTCAGCCAGTTCCTTATGAGCGCCGCGCTTATCGTCTGCAACAATCTTGCCAAGCCCTACGGCGAGAATGCGGTTGCCGGGATGGGGGTGGCCGCAAAGCTGATGTACATAGGCACTTTCATTTTTATGGGCTTTTCGGCGGGCTGCCAGCCGCTTATCGGCTATAACTACGGGGCAAGGAATTTTCCCCGTGTCAAAGCGATCATTAAAAGCGGTATGCTGATTACGGAGGGTATAGGCGTCGCTCTGACGATATTGTTCGGGCTCTTTGCCACCGGGCTGGTATCCGTTTTTACTCCGCTGACGGAGGTGATCTCAGCGGGCGCTACCGTTTTGCGCATCTATATGTGGTCGTTTCTGGTGCTTGGGCCTCAAATGCTCGCTTCCACAACGATCCAGGCTTTCGGAAAAGCAAAAGCCGCGATGCTGCTTTCCATTGCCAGACAGGGGCTTTTCTACATTCCGCTTTTATTCTTGTTAAACAGCGGTTTTACCTTCAAGGGACTGTTATGGGCTCAGCCGGCTGCGGACGCAGCCACCCTTGCGTTGGGGCTTGTCTTGCTTGCGGCTATTTTGAAAAAATGTGTTAAGGTCAGCGATTCATTGTTTTAACTACTTAAAATATGAATTTTGACATTCGATTACCGCCGCACGCAAGCTCCGCTTCAGTCGTGCTGACACTATCCGCAAAGCCCGTTGCAGGTAATACGGCTTTGTTCGTTCAGAAGCACGCGTACGGTTAGCACAACGGCAGGCAGCCTTAAGCCGGAGTATACGCAAAATAGTGAATAGGTTAATAAGGACGTTCCCTTTGCCGCGCCCCGCTGATATTTCTAAATATTCCGGCCAATAAAGCGCCGGTTCTTTTATAATGCAGTTTTCATGAAAAAAACCTGCGGTTTTATGTCAGTTTTCATTGAAAGACTCGACAAATACTGGTATTATAAATACAAACAGGTGTATGTAAAGCGCATAATTTGCAGGATTTGATCGGCTCAGGATATTTTGAGCCGCTTAGAACTCAATACTGTTAGCACGGCGGCAGTGATGCCGCTTTGCAAAGCTATAGGGCCATGATGAATAAGATTGGCAGCCAGTTGCATCCTTTAAAAACAACGGCCGCTAAATTAAAAGCGGCCGTTGTTTTTAGGCCTGCATGTTGCACGGCCTTCCGCGCGAATCTAACGCTGCCCTGCGGAAGCAGCTTACCTGGCTGCATTGCGTATGATCGCAGATTTACTGTTTACCCTCTGGTAAGGCTCAGTAAATAATCTTGCCTGCTTGTGCCGGCGTAAGGATGTGACCTGTATGATTTCACACAAGATAACGGACGAAAAATCCGGCGGCTCTGCCGCGGCGAGCCCCCGAAAAGAGCCTGACAGGATGGTCATAATCACCGTCCTGTCACTGCTGGCTGCCGTTATCGTCATCAGCGTCATGTTCGGCGGGCTGATCAGAAGCTACCGCAGCAGCACCGCACAGGAAAGTGCCGCGCATCTGACGGAGATCAACCAGGAGCTGCGGCTGTATGTTGAAGCCAAAATCAGTGAATACTGGAATGCGGCTCACAGCATTGCCAACAGCATTCGCGTGGCAAATACTGATGATGCCGATATGCTGGAGTTTCTTGCGGACCAGCGGGACATTTACGGTATGTCCAACGTCACTCTATACACCCGGAGCGGCTATGCCGTCAACGCGGATGGAAGCGTTCTTCAAAACGATATAGCATCCGATACGGTCGCCCATATCAGCGACAACGGGGAATCCCTGTCAATCAAAGAGTCAATCGTCGTTTACACGGTCGCGATCGATACGGCCGCGCTGTATCACGGCTCCCAAATCGTTGCCGTATCAGTAGAACAAAACCTCAGCTCTTTCCTGGACAACATGGGTATCTCCTCTTTTGAAGGGGCGGGCCATTTATATCTTACCAATAATAGCAGCGCGGTCATCAGCAAGCTGACACGCCCCGACTCCGTTAGCGTATATAACCTTTTTTCGCTGCTGGAGGAGAGCGCGATAGAGCCGCTGTCCGACAGTGCGGATTCTGAGGACGAGCTGCTCACCTGCGATGATTGCCACGTTTTCCTGCGTAAAACGGATAAAGGCGATGAGTACGTTGTCGCGTCTCCGATCCAAACAGGCTATGACGAAATGACGAAATGCGTCTGTTCTATTTTGTGCCGGTGAACGTGGTCAACCAGACCACGGATAGCTTTTCCCGCTACATTTTGACGCTGAGCATCGTCGTTATCCTTGTGTTTGTTGCGGGTGCCGTAGCGGTATTCCTGCACATGTTCAAGTCCCGCGAAAGACGGTTTGATAAGGACATCAGCCTGCGGGAGCACATGCTGGAGCTGCTGGTGCAAAACTCAAGGGCGGCCTTTGCGCTCTTTGAGATCGGCCAAAATGAACCTCTCTTCTATTCAAGCAACTGCGAAAGGATTTTTGGCGAAGCATGCCACAACCTTGAAAAAACCGGTGCCGGATACCGTATGAGCAGCAGCTCCGATGCGGAAACAGACGCGCTGAAAGAAATCAATCTCCAGATGACCGGCTGGGATGGGAAGCACGAATTCCGAAGCACCTTTTTGCGCAATGCTGCCGCCGCAACCCCCGCCTACTTCGAGATTCAGCTTTATCCGGTGGAAAACAGCGGGGAGAAGGAGACTTTTGTCGGCATCGCACAGGACGTCACGCCGCTCTATGAGCGGCAGGCCATAGCGGCCGAGGCGCTTGCCATGGCTGAGAAGGCCAATCAGGCTAAGACGCACTTCCTCTCCAGCATGTCCCACGACATCCGCACGCCCATGAATGCCATTGTGAACATGACAGACTTTGCCCTTGAAAGCATCGACGACAGCGTTTTGATCGATTATGTGTTTATGGACACCAAGCGTCTCCAATACGAGGAGGTCAAAGAGGTCGTATACCGTGATATTCTTTCCCGCATGGAGAAAAAGCCGTTTGACTATGTGATTGCGGCTGATGACGCGGCGCTCACCTTTGTTCTTGAGTACCGGGACGAGCTTTTTGCAGACATCCCGGTGGTATTTGAGGGGATCAATGACGAGGAATTTGCCTATGAAGCCGCCAAAGACCCACTTATCACCGGTATTGTGGAGTTGTTTCCGTTGGAGGAAACCGTCTTTATTGCAAGCTGCCTTACTCCTGAAGCGGTTCAGGTAATAGGCATAACGGACGACACCGTGTCCGGGCATGGCTCTACAAAGCAGTTTTTTGCTTGCGAAGACAGCTTCCCTGATCTGTCTTTTTCAACGATCAACTGCTCCGAGCTTACCTATGATGAAATCGGACGCGCGGTTGCTCAGTACGGAAGCGATACGATTCTGATCTATCTGATGATGACCGATGACGTGGAGGGAAATACCTATTCCCATACCGAAGCCACGGAATATGTGGCGGCATGCGCAAATGTGCCGGTGTATAAGGCGGACGAGCTGGGGCTTGGCGACAGCGTTCTGGGCAACGTTATGACCTCCTACTATGATATGGCTGCCGACGCGGCGTCCATCGTTGTTGCACTGGCCCAGGGAGCGAGCATCTCAAGCTTCCCCGTTCAAACCGCCTCCTACTATTGCGCGTTTGACAAAGCTGTTATGGACAGATTTGGCATTACAAAGGAGGAAGTATCCGCCGCCTGCAGCAGCAAGGTACAGTAACGCAGGATAAACTGATCTCCTGTCAGGCGCTGGACGACCGGTTTTATTCACACGCCCCCGGCTTAAGCAGTGAGGAGATGATAAGCGACCTTCTCAAAAGGGTTCCCAGCGCTGAGGACCGCCGCAAGAGCGAGTCGTTTTTCGACCCGGAAATGGCAAAAATTGCGCTCGCCAAGGGTGTACCCATGAATTCTGAGGAATACCGCTGCCGCCAAAAGGACGGGCTGCTGCATTGGATCAAAGCAATCAGCAATGTGGAGGCCGACCCGGAGACAAACGATATTATCTCCTATACCTATCTGAAGGATATTGATAAAGAAAGAAAATGCGCCGTCGCCACCAACAGCGTCATAGACGAGGAGACGGATTATGTTCTTCTGGTAAGCACCGTGGCGGACACGTGCATGATCGTATGGGTCAGGGAGAATTACATGGAGGGCAGCGCCAGAATTCAGCCGCTCAGGGATATTCCCTTCAGCAGCTCGGCGCTGTATGTGCGGCTTAATACCGTAGCTCCGGAGGACCGGGCGTCGGTTGAACTGATGAGGGATAAATCCGCCATTATGCAAAGGCTGGAAGATGCGAGCATTGTTACTATCACCTACCGCAGGACGGATCAGGACGGCATGCTGCATCGCAAAAAGGTGCGCGCCTTCTATCTCGACGAAACGAAAGAGGACATCATCATCGCCCAGCGGGATATTACCGATCTTTACGAGGAGGAGCAGGAGCAAAGGCGCAAGCTGGAAGCTGCCAGCCGCGCCAAGAGCGAGTTTCTTTCCCGCATCAGCCATGATATGCGCACGCCGCTCAACGGGATTTTGGGCACCGTATATCTTGCACAGGAAAAGGATGACCCGGCAGAGCTTAAAAAAGACCTGGAGGCCATCGAAAGCTCCGGGCGGCTTCTGCTTAACCTTGTGAACGACACGCTGGATATGAGCCGGATCGAAAGCGGCAGGATCGAGCTGCACCCCGAGGTATGCGATGAGAAAAAGCTGTTTGATTCGATTTTTGCCGCAATTCAGCCGAGCCTTGAAAAAAAAGGCCTTCAGCTTCATACGCGCTTTGTCGGTATCGACTGGAAACGGATGATGTTGGATGCGCCCAGATTGCAGCAGGTATTCCTCAACCTGTTCAGCAACGCCATTAAGTTCACACCGGAAGGCGGCAGCATCGACTGGATCATGGAATGTCTGGAAGCAACGGACGGTTACGTAATCGACCGGTTTATCGTCCGGGATACCGGCTGCGGGATGAGCGCAGAGTTCCAAAAGCGGATGTTTGAACCGTTTACGCAGGAAAACCGGGTCAACACTGACCAAACCATGGGCACCGGACTAGGGCTTTCCATTGTAAAAAAGATCGTTGAGCTGATGGGCGGCACGATCACAGTCAAAAGCGAGGTGGGAAAAGGCACGGAGTTCTGCATAATCCTGCGTCTGCCGGTGGTCTGCTCCCTCAGTGAGCTGCCAAAAGAGAGCGAGCAAAAGAAAATTTCTTTTTGCGGCAGCCGAATCCTTCTCTGTGAGGACAACTACCTCAACGCAACGATTGCCACAAAGCTGCTGGAGAGGGTCGACTGCGTAGTGGAATCAGCAAGCAATGGCAGGATCGGTGTGGACAAGTTTGCGGGCAGCAAACCAGGGTATTACGCCGCCATCTTAATGGACATTCGAATGCCTGAGCTGGACGGGCTGGACGCGACGAAAGCCATTCGCGCCATGGATCGGTCGGACGCAAAGACCGTTCCCATCATCGCTATGAGCGCCAACGCCTTTGCGGAGGATGTGAATGACAGTCTTGCAGCGGGGATAAACGTACATCTGAGCAAGCCCATCGAGCCTGAGAAGCTTTATAAAACTCTTGCAGACCTGATCGACTTGCATTAATCGGCAACAGCCGTTCCCTTTGGTTAGGGTAACAGCCCCGCACGCCTGCCGCCGTTGATAAATACAAACAGCCGGACTCGAGAAGAGTCCGGCTGTGCTTTGCCTATGCTGCTTCAAACGTCAGCCCGCGTAGGGCAGCGTCTCAAAACAGTCGTATTCGGGGATGCCGTTTATGAGGTAGCCCCAGTCATCGGTATTTGGAGTAAGCTCGATATAGCCCATATTGCCGCCGCCATCGGTAAACCATACGCGCGAACAGCCGTCCGAGGCGGTAACGGTAAGCGTTGCGCCTGCATCAAGCGTTCCGGCGGTTTCCGTGCTCTCGTCGAGGAAGGTCACTGGGATGGCCGAAGCTACGGTCAGCACGCTCTCGTTTGCGGAGAGATCCCATATGGTATCGACTACAGGGCCCATGCTGCCGTCCTCCTTATACTGATACGGGCGATAGCCGCCATAGGAGCCCAGCATATCTATCACGCTGTCGATTTTAAGCATGTCGCCGTCAAAAGCGCCAATGCTGCCATCGAGATAGGAGCCGTCCGCGCAGCCGTAGGTACGATCTTCACCCGTGAACTCCACAGGACCAAAGGCGCCGCTCGCATAGCGCCATGCATAGGTGATGTAATCGTCGGAGCCGGTGTCGCCGGTTACATATATCTCGGGCAGGCCGTCGCCGTCAAGGTCGCACAGCCACATATCGACTCTGTCCTCGGTTATGTATGTCTCCATGGCATAATCCGCCTGTCCGCCGCCGAACGTTACGCTTACGCCATAGGGAGCGTGTTCGTCGGTACCGGTGCGGGAGAGCATAAAGGTATCAGAAGTACCGTCACCGTCAAGATCGCAGGAATACAGCTGGGCAGCTTCAAGCTCCACCGGGGTATAAGGCTCCGCCTCCACCGGTATGCCCGCAGATCCGGAAGTCTCGTCAGGGCTGTCGCTCGGGGTCGCGGTGCCCGTGTCCGTAGCTGCCGGGGTCTCCTCTGCGGATTGGTCGGGGGGCATAATCTGCGTGCAGCCAAAAAGCGAAATGACCATGGCCGCGGCTAAAAGCATTATCGCAAGTTTTTTCATAAATACTCCTTCTCCGGCACATTCGGGGTTTCCCCCACGCCGGGCAAAAAATACGCCTGTGACAGAAAACGCTTCGGAGCGTCTATATCACAGCCGCAGCTTATAATACTACTTCTTCGCAAAATGTAAATAGGGGGTATATGGATAACGAGAGGGCTTTTCAGTTTGTTTACGCAGCGTTCATAAATCGCGTTAACGCAAGATGAATGACTGGCTGATACTAACGGCGCTGTGGGCGCATAGCCCGCTCACGTTAAAGCAGCTTTACGATAGCAAAGATACGAAGTACGCTGGGGAAAGCACGCCGGTATATCCACCCCCGGGCACATTACGGTACCTTGACTTCTATGCGCACACGAGGAAAGTTGGCCGCCGGACAGCGTTTACAGAAGCAACGGCGGCGGATGGAAACGGATGCTCCGACTACAACAATGCCATATCCATCGCCACCTCCCATCAGAACGAAACGGCGCCGACGGAACGCTTACCGGCAATATAATCTAAACGGCAAAAGCCCCGTATCTACACGCAAATAGCCGTCCCAAGCGCTTGGCCTGATACCGCCGCGCGCGGCGCGGGAGGGCTTTTGCCAGTGTTCACACACATAACTGCTGCATGAATTTTGCCTTACTATGTGCAGCGCCCCTTGTAACCATCCCCATAAACCAATATAATACAAAATAGTGTATGGCATATAATAGCTCTTTTTAGCAAACCGTGGCTGTTCCCGTATGCTCCCATCAATCGCTGTTCCCTCCATGCCGTTTTTGTCAACGGCTGGCCATGGGCTTTGCCGGTACGATCCGGCAATTTGCCTGTCGTTTCGCAGGCAGGCACAGCGAGCTTGATCGATTGGAGGAAAACGCCTTGTCCCTTTCAGACTGGATGAACATAGTCGGCGGCATCGGCCTGTTCCTGTACGGAATGAATTTGATGGGCACCTCCATCGAAAAGTTTGCAGGCTCCGGGCTTGAGAAAACGCTGGAGAAGCTCACCAGCAACCGTTACAAGGGCCTGTTGCTGGGCGCGGGCGTTACTGCGGTCATCCAGAGCTCCTCCGCTACCTCGATAATGGTAGTAGGCTTTATCAACGCCGGCATCATGAAGCTGACCCAGGGCGTTGCGGTGATGATGGGCGCAAACATCGGCACCACCATCACAGGACAGATCCTGCGACTGGGTGACCTTTCCGAAAGCGCGGCGCTTTCCTTTTTATCGCCCTCCATACTTGCGGCGCTCTGCGTTGCAGTAGGCGCGTTCATCCGCCTGTTGGCGCACCGGGAAAAGAAGAAGCTCTTTGCCTCGGTAATCATCGGCTTCGGTACGCTGTTCATGGGTATGTCCATGATCGAAAGCGGGATCGAACCGCTTAAAACCTCGGAGACTGTACAGCAAATTTTCCATCTGTTCCAAAACCCGCTGTTGGGGATGCTGCTGGGCGTCGTGGTGGTTTCGGTGCTGCAAAGCTCCTCCGCCTCCGTCGGTATGCTGCAGGCGGTCTCCGTTACCGGCGGCCTGACCTTTGCCGCCGCCGCCCCCATCGTACTGGGCATGAACATAGGTAAATTCGTTCCCGTCATCATGGCCAGCGCCGGCACCAGCAAGAAGGCCAAGCGAGCCGTTTTGATCAATATGATGATCTGCCTTTTCGGTGCGTTGATTTTCCTTGTCGCCATGTATCTTTACCAGTATCTTTTCGGCTTTTCCTTCTGGGACAAGGTCGTAAACCGCGGCGCCATCGCGGACTTTAACACCATATTTAACGTTGTTACCACCGTCATCATGTTCCCGCTGTGCAACAAGATGGTGGAGCTGTCCGGCAAAATTCTGCGCGACGATGGCGCTTCCAAAACTGAAAAGGAGCTGGCGCGACTGGATAACCACTTTCTGCCGACCCCTGCCGTGGCGCTTCAGCAGGCTCAGCGAGTGGTTTCCGCAATGGCGGAAACCTGCCGCGACAACTACCTTCTTTCCATCAGCCTGATCACAAAATACGACCGCGGCTGTCAGGAGAAGCTGGAGGAAAACGAAAGCTTTTTGGATAAGAGCGAAACCGCTTTGGGCGATTACATAACGCAGATCAATTCCCGTGAGCTGGATAACAGCATGGCGCGCGTCTCCAGGGAGATTGCTCTTGCCGTATGCGATTTTGAGCGTATCGGCGACTATTGCGTAAACATAGCTGAGATCGCGCTGTATAACGGCGATCATTCCCTTGAATTCTCCGATGACTGTAAACGGGAGCTGGATTATCTGTTCCGGGCGGTGCACGAGATACTGGATCTGACTTACCGTACCTACCGTGATACCGATTACGAAACCGCCATCCAGGTAGAACCCTTGGAGGAAACCGTGGATTCGCTGCTGGAAATTCTAAAGCAGCGCCATACCGAACGGTTGGAGCGCGGGGAGTGCGACGCCCGGCGCGGGATCTCCCTGATGGATCTTTTCGGCAACCTGGAACGGATATCGGATCACTGCTCCAACATTGCTATCCACGCCCTGCAGCGCCTATCGGAGCGCGACGATTTTGACGCCCACTTTGAGCGCAATCAGATGCATCGCGGAACCACAGAACGCTACCAGCTTCTGTTTGAGGCCAACCGCGCCAACTATATCGAGCCTCTGCTGCGCGAAGGGGCCGTCGATCTATCGGCGTCAGCTGAATAGCGCTGCAAACAGGACGCAGTGATTTTTTGCAGCAGCTCCTATCGCCCATTCACCTATTGGCAAAAAAGGAAAACAGTATAAATTTATTTCCGGCTTTATGATCCACGGATTCGGGCACGGCATAGGCAGCTTCCCTGTCTACCCTTATCTATTGGGTAAAGCCGCCGTTTCTCCGAAATCCCCGTAAGAAAGCAAAATGCTGCCAATTCTGTGTATAAGCTTTATCATACAGCTTTCAAGCGTACCGGGCCGTGCGGCGCAACGTTCCCGCAAGGCTGCTTCCGCCGGCATCCAATATATGCAGTCCCTTCGCCATTGGAATGAATTGAGCAGTTTCCGCAGGCTGCCTGAAAAATGGGCACATTCGCATATCTGCCCAATTCTCTTTCCTTGATATGAAGGGCGTCGCAGGTATAATATGATACATATAGAGCTGTAAAAGCAACATAGTTACCTGTGGGAAACCATAAAAGGAGTTGCGTATGAACGTGTTAAGCCAAACCACCTCGCCCGCCAACATACTCGACATTTTGGACGGGCGCAGGGCGCAGATAATTTTTGCACTGATGGAGGGGACGCAGCGCTTTGGCCAGCTGCGCGTCAGCACCGGCCTTTCGCAAAAGACGCTCTCAGCAAATCTGCATGTGCTGGAATCGGCGGGACTGCTGGTACGCAAGGTTTATGCCGAGGTGCCGCTCCGGGTGGAATACACGCTGACAGAAAACGGATACAGCCTTCGAAGCATACTGGATACGCTCGGCCGCTGGAGTGAGGAACACTTTTTGATCGTGCATTAACTGACGGAGGGGGAAAGCATGGCACAGTTTACCAAAAAGGCTATCATCGCGGGATTTTTGGAGCTGCTGAACGAGCGGCCATTCGACAAGATCACCGTTGTGGACGTAGCAAGCCGCTGCGAGATCAACCGCAATACGTTTTACTATTACTATGAAGATCTCTATGCGCTGGTGGACGACATACTGCACATCGAAACGCAGAAGATACTCGACATGCGCATCACCTGCGACTCTTGGGCAGACGCGTTTACGCTGGTAACCGAGTTTGATCGGAAGAACAAGCGCGCCGTATATCACCTGTATCATTCTCCCAACTGGCAAAACCTGGAAAAGCATCTGTACGACATCATCCTAAGCGGCATGACCGCCGTTATGGAGAACGAGGCGAAGGACACGGGCGCAAGCGCGGAGGACATACGCGATCTTGCGATCTTTTACACCAGCGCCATGCTCGGCGTCATGTCCCAATGGCTCAGAAACGATATGAAATACGACGCCGACGGCTATATTGCAAACATCAGCAGACTTCTTGAAGGGAACGCACGCGCCTCGCTTATACGGAGCGGAGCGCGCAGCGTTTCGCAGCCGCGAGATTAGGCTAACAGGACGATCTGCCCAAAGTTTGATCATTTGTTGGGCGCTGCACGAGTTTTGTGCAGCGCGCTTTTTTTGCCCATGTCAAGGCGCTGTCGAAATTGATAACATCATGTCAAGAAAAAGCAGGAGGCAGCAACCATGACGGCAGGTGACAAGCTCAAAAGGGCGGCGGCGATGGCCGCGTATGACTATGTGGATAAGGATCCCGAAAAGAACATACCGAAGCTTTTGAAGAAGCTGGGCGAGCTGGACGATTCGGATTCCGTAAAGCGGCAGACCGACGCCATAGCGAAGGTATTTGCAGAGCCTGACGGCAACTGGCGCAAGCTCATACTGAGCCTGTGGCGCGATATAGATGCTCACCAGCGCCGCAAGCTCGTAGAAACAGTCGTTGTAAACGACAGTCTCGTAGGTTCCGCTATTCAGAAAAAGAACAAAAAGAAGTACAACTGCAACATCCCCTGGGCTATCCTGATGGACCCCACCTCCGCCTGCAACCTAAAATGCACAGGCTGCTGGGCGGCGGAATACGACCACAAGCTGAACCTCACCCTTGAGGAGCTGGACAGCATCATTGAGCAGGGCGAGGCGTTGGGCTGCTATTTGTACATCTATTCCGGCGGCGAGCCCACCGTGCGCAAGGATGATATCATAACCCTTTGCGAGAGGCACCCCGAATGCGGCTTTTTGGCCTTCACCAACGGAACACTCATTGATGAACAATTTGCCGACGAGATGCTTCGTGTAGGCAACTTCGTGCCCGCCATCAGTGTAGAGGGCTTTGAGGAGGCCACCGATTCCCGCCGCGGTGCGGGCACTTTTAAGGCGGTAATGGATACCATGGAGCTGTTAAAGCGCAAAAAGCTGTTGTTCGGCGTATCCTGCTGCTACACCTCGACGAATGCGGAGTTTATCGGCAGTGAGGCATATTTTGACGCCATGGTAAGCTGGGGCGCTATGTTCGCATGGTTCTTCACCTATATGCCTGTTGGCAAGGACGCCGTACCGGAGCTTATGGCAACGGCCGAGCAAAGGAAGTTGATGTATCGTCAGGTGCGCGCCTTCCGCAAGACCAAGCCGCTTTTCACCATGGACTTTTGGAACGACGGCGAGTTCGTCAAGGGCTGCATCGCGGGCGGCAGGAGCTATCTGCACATCAACGCGGGCGGCGATATAGAGCCCTGCGCCTTCATCCATTATGCGGACTCTAACATCCGCACGGATACGCTGCTTGAAGCCCTGCAAAAGCCGCTGTTTATGGCATACCACGAAAACCAGCCCTTCAACAAAAATATGCTTCGCCCCTGCCCCGTGCTGGATAACCCCGGCAGGCTGACCCAGATGGTCGATAAGTCCGGCGCACATTCCACGGATGTTATCGCACCGGAAAGCGCAAATGAGTATTGCGGCAAGTGTGTGCAACGTGCCAGCGAGTGGGCGCCCGTCGCCGCCGAGCTGTGGCGCGAATGCAGCAAGGATAAGGAGGAGTAGCATGCGTTCCAGCTTTTCCTCTGAAGCCGTGACCTGCGGCCATCCGGACAAGGTCTGTGACCAGATAGCCGACGCGATACTGGACGCGATACTGGCCAAGGATCCCATGGCGCGGGTCGCGTGCGAGGTGACCGTCTGCACGCAGAAGGTGCATATAATGGGCGAGATCACCTCCCTTTATTCGCCCGACTTTGATAGTATCGCCCGGCAGGTGATCCGCGACGTCGGCTATACCGCCTCCGGCATGGGCTTTGATGCGGACAGCTGCGAAATACAGGTAGATGTGCACACCCAGTCCGCCGATATAGACCGGGGCGTTTCAAAAAGCAACGCCGATGATGCCGGCGCAGGCGATCAGGGCATGATGTTTGGTTATGCCATAAACGAGACCGAGTGCTGTATGCCGCTGCCCATCACCCTGGCCAACAGTCTTACTAAGCGGCTGGATGAGGTGCGCCGCACGGGCGGGATACCGTACCTGCTCCCTGACGGCAAGGCGCAGGTGACGGTGGAATACGAAAGCGGCAGGCCCCTTCGCATTGCCACGGTCGTGGTTTCAGCACAGCACACCGTCAGCGCGGATATCGATGCCATGCGCGATGAGATCATAGAAAAGGTGATAGCTCAGGCGCTGCCCGCAGAGCTGCTGGATGAGAACACGCTGTTCTATATCAATCCTACCGGACGCTTCGTAATAGGCGGCCCGGCCGGGGACTCCGGGCTTACCGGCCGCAAGCTCATCGCCGATACCTACGGCGGCAGCGCGCGCCACGGCGGCGGCGCATTCTCCGGCAAGGACGCCACAAAGGTGGATCGCAGCGCCGCATACATGGCACGGTATATCGCCAAAAACATCGTCGCAGCGGGGCTTGCCGAAAGATGTGAGGTTCAGCTTGCCTACGCCATCGGCCTTGCTGACCCGATATCAGTGGCGATGGATACCTTTAACACGGGCAGGGTGTCGGATGACGCGCTCACAGAATGGATCATAGCAAACGTGGACATGCGACCCGCCGTCATTATTCGACAGTTTGGCTTGAGAAAGCCCATCTATCGCAGCCTTGCCTGCTACGGCCACTTTGGAGAAAACGCCAAGGCTATGCCCTGGGAAAACACGGATCTTGTGGAAACGCTGCAAAAAAAATTTGGCGAATCCGCATACAGTAAGAAAACCGCTTAAAAAGAAAGGAAGTAAACACCATGAAACGCGAAGAATTGTATGCAAAACTGGATGCTCTCTATGACCACATCGACGAGACCAAGGCCAAGGCCGAAAGCGCCAAGACAGAGACGCGCGAAAAACTGGATTGCGACATTGCGGAAGCCAAGGGGCGCACGGAGGCTGCCAAGGAAAACATCCGCATCAGCGGAGAAAAAGGCAAAAGCAAGTTGAACGGCGAGATGCTAAAGCTCCAGATGAATATCGAGCAGGCCCGCGACGAGCGCGCTGAAGCCCGGCTGGAGCACGACCGCAAAAAGGCCCTGCGCGCCACAGAAAAGCTTGAGGACTATGCTGCAGACGCCATTACCGTAGCGCTCATGGCAGTGGACGAGGCCGCCTATGCAACGCTGGACGCCATAGACGCGCGGCTGACCTACGAAGAGCTATTCGGCGAAGACGACGAATAAGCAGTAACGATACCGTCGCACAGGCAAAGTCGGGCGGGGCATAACAGCCCCGCCCGCGCTCAGGCTGTCGAAAAAGTCAATTTTGACTTTTTCGAGCTTGCAGTCTTTGCCTCTCGCCAAAAGGCTGCGCCTGTTGGCTCCCGGGCGGCAAAGCCTGAGCAGAATAGGGAAAATCTGTGATTTTCCTTCCGGTCTGACGCGCGGAAGGTGAATTGCCGCAAAGCGGCAAGAGAG
>CAZXRQ010000012.1:0-35446 GCA_964642795.1 uncultured Oscillospiraceae bacterium
TCTCTCGAAAGCAAGCTGAAGCGAGAAGCAGGCAAGAAAAACAACGTACGCTCTCTCGAAAGCAAGCTGAAACGAGAAGCAGGCAAGAAAAACAGCATACGCTCTCTCGAAAGCAAGCTGAAGCGAGAAGCAGGCAAGAAAAACAACGTACGCTCTCGGCGGGTTCGAATTATGCTCTTGACCTGCACCATAAAAACCAAAGACAGGAGATCATTATGAAAAAGCTGTTTGTTGTATTTATCGCACTGATGCTGGCCTTCGCCTGCGCCTGTGCGCAGCAGCCCGATGAAGCTGCCGACGGCGAGACCGCCGATTTGAATGAACCCGCGGGAACCGAGACCGAGGCGGAGACGACCGAATCGCTTGTCGTTGAGGAAAGTGATTTTAACGGCGCGATCGTGACGCTTCCTGAGGATAAGGAATCCGGCTACGGCTGGATAGTGCAGCTGCTTCAGGGCTCGGGCAGCGTGAGCCTTACCGAGCAGCACGATATTGCCACGGCGGACAGCGGCTTTGTCTCGCCCGGCATGGTGACCTACGGCATAGCGGGCGAGGCGGCCGGCAAGATGCAGATAGGCTTCTACTATGTGCCGGAGGGCGGCGAGGCCGACGATGCAGCGGGCAGCGCGATCTATACTGTAAGCATTGGCGACAGCGGCAGCGTAATCATCGTGGACGAGGAGCTGGAGCTGCCGGAATTCTAACAAATAAAGCAGTCAAGGGCGGGCAAGAGCCCGCTTGAGACTGTCGAAAAAATCAATATTGACTTCTTCGAGCTTGCAGTCTTTGCCTCTCGCCTACAGGCTGTGCCTTTAGGCTCCCGGGCGGCAAAGACTGAGAGGAGCAGGGAAAATCTGCGATTTTCCTTCCGGTCTGACGCACCTGTCGTCAGACCGGATTTTACATTAAGGGCTGCGGCCCTTAATAATCCCGGGGTTTATCGACGGACTGGGGCGGCAATAGCCCGCTTTTAGCATACCTACCTGTCATTATCAGCATTCAATATATAAGGCGTATTCGAATCCCCGGCGTCGCCCGGGAAAAACAATTACCTGACCGCAAAGTAGTTGGTCTATATCCACAGTCACGATTCCATCAATAAAAAATGAATTTGAAGGATGGCTAAGCAAAAGCGTAACCCATACCGCCACTGATACGTTATAGTAGTAAGAAATATGGAGGATGATTATTATGAAGCGTTTTATTGCAATACTGCTGGCGGCTGCGCTGCTCACGGCGGCGGGCTGCACAGGCACCCAAACGGACGGCGAGGCTCAGGACGGGGATGGCGTCCAGATCCCCAACCCTATTGTTGAGGTGGAGGATGCTGCGGCCTTTGAGGAGCTGGGCATTTCCTTTGACGCGCCGGAGGGCGCCGCGGACGTGGTTTACAGCATAATCAGCGACGAGATAGCGCAGATACAGTTTACCTACGGCGGCAGGGCCTATACCTATCGCGCGTCCTGCGTAACGGATATTGAGGATATGCACGGCGTATACGAGACCTTCGACGATACGGAGCAGGGAGTGGAGGCCGACGGCGCGGACTGGTATGCTTCGGTGCGCATCCGCACGGTGGACGGCGGGAAGAGCGGCGCGCTCGCAAGCTGGAGCTACGACCCGGTCAACTACACGCTTTGGACGGCGGACGAGGTGGATACTGAAGCTATAAGCGCGCTGGCGGTAGGTCTGGCTGAGGGCGTGTTCCCCCGCGACGCCGCGCCCGACGCGTAAGGCTCCGGCCGGGCCGGGCAATTACACGACACGTTGCCAAGCAAACGATCACCCCCTTCGGGTGGTCGTTTCGTTTTGCGCTGAACGGAGGATGCGTATCAGGCGCGGGCAAAAACGCTAAAACTGTCTGGCTGACCACGACTTTTGCACAAAACAGTAGTACATTATTTGTATTAAACTGTTGGAGGTAAGAATGAAAAGGACGGTCTTGTTACTTTTGGCATTGGTGACGGCGGTTACACTTTGCGCCTGCGGGAACAGCGCCCAAGAGCCCATAGAGGTATTAGGGGAACCCGTAGAGGAGCTGAACAGCGCAGCTCCCGAAAATGACGGAGCGATCGACGCGGTGTTCAATGATTTTTACAATTCGGATTTTTCAAACGACTCGATAGCGGCTCTTATCGATGCTTTGAACGCGGTAGGGTTCCCGGAGGCGGATTCGATCTATACTTTGGATGGCGAAATGTCGGTTGATAATTGGTCGGTTACCTTCCCCGCATACGTTTTTGACGGGCAAAAGCATCTCGATATGAACTCGCGCAGCAATGACGCGCCCAACATTGCGCTGAATCACTTTATGGCAGACGTATACCGTCTGATGAAGGGCATTGCACAGCACCCGGTCATTCAGGGCGTTGCCGACGAAGGCTTTTTGAGCGCATCCATAAGCGCAAAAACACAAATCAAAGCCGTATTGTATGACAGCTACGCAAACGAGATATATCTGCGGGACCATTACAGCCTTACATATTCCTTTGGCGAGCTGCAAAATATCAACTGGGAGAATATGGATCGACTGGTAGAGGACTACGACATGCAGGGCTTTGCGGATTTAGGTACGCTGACCTGTGTTATAGGAACCTTTAACGGCGCTTACCCGCCGCAGTGGTATCTGGACAACGGCTTGTACGAGGATTAAGCACGGATGTGTAAAAAGAGGGCCAGCGCCCCCTTTTTTTTGCGCCGTCCTTCGCCGCGCGCAGACCTTGGCAAAACCACATTCTCTGGTGTAGAATAAGGAATACCATGGAGGTCATATATGCAGGATAATATAAGGCTTGCCGATGAAGGCGTATGGATAATCGACCAAACGCTGCTGCCCGCCCGCGAGGAGTGGATACTTCTCGCCGCGCGAAAGCCCATGTTTGACGCGATAGCGCAGCTTAAGGTGCGCGGCGCGCCCGCCATAGGCATATGTGCGGCGTACTGCCTGTACGCGCTCGCCCGAAGCTACGGCGAGACCGGACTGCCCGGCTTTTTGCGCAGGCTGCGTGAGGATGCGGACTATCTTAACAGCTCCCGCCCCACGGCGGTCAACCTCGCATGGGCGCTCGCCCGCATGGTAAACGCCGCTGCGGAAGCGCAGGATGCTGACGCCGCGCTGGAAACGCTTGCAGCCGAGTGCGTATCCATCCACGAGGAGGATATTGCCATGTGCCGCGCCATAAGTGGGCACGGGCTTACGCTGGTAAAGGACGGCGACGGTATACTTACGCACTGCAACGCAGGGCCGCTTGCCACGTCGCGCTACGGCACGGCGCTTGGACCTATACTGCTGGGCACGGAGAAGGGGCTGCGCTTTCATGTATATGCGGACGAGACCCGCCCGCTGCTGCAGGGCTCGCGGCTCACCAGCTACGAGCTTTCCCGCGCCGGCGTGGACGTAACGCTTATCTGCGACAACATGGCGGCCTCCGTCATGGCGCAGGGCAAAATAAACGCCTGCTTTGTCGGCTGTGACCGCGTTGCGGCAAACGGCGATACGGCCAACAAGATAGGCACGCTGGGCGTGGCGGTGCTTGCAAAGCATTACGGAATTCCGTTTTATGTGCTGGGCCCTACCAGCACGCTGGACCTTGCCTGCGCCTCCGGCGCGGATGTCCCGATAGAGCTGCGCGACCCGGACGAAATACGGATAAAATTCTACCGCGAGCCCATGGCGCCCGCGGACGTTAAGTGCTATAACCCGGCGTTCGACGTGACGCCGGCGGAGCTTATAAGCGGCATAGTGACCGAGCGCGGGATATGCCGTGCGCCGTACGGTGAAAGCCTTAAATTGGCAAAACAAAAGCTGTAAGGAGACCGCCATGCAGGAGATGTGGGAGCAATTCAAAGCGGATATAGGCAGCGGCGCGGCCGGCTTTGCTGTAAAGCTGGTAGCGGCGATAATAATGTTTATCATAGGCATTGCCGTGATAAAGCTGGTAAAGCGCCTGATGAAAAAGCCCGGCGCGCGCAAAAACGTAGATAAGTCCGCCCATTCGTTTTTCGTAAGCTTTGTAAACATAGCGCTCTGGGCGCTGCTGATCGTGGGCATGGCGTGCTATCTCGGCGTACCCAGCGCATCCGTGCTGGCGCTGATAGGCAGCGCGGGTCTGGCGCTGAGCCTTGCGTTACAGGGGAGCTTATCCAACCTTGCGGGCGGACTGATGATGCTGATATTCAAGCCGTTCCGCGTGGACGATTATATAAAAACCGCCGACGGCTACGAGGGTACTGTGCAGAGCATAACCATACTGTATACCACGCTGGTCACGGAGGACGGTAAAAACGTCGTGCTGCCCAATGCCTCCGTAAGCAACAGCGCCGTGGTAAATTACAGCGCCCAGCCAGCCCGCCGCGTGGATATAGACGTGGATGTGGCGTACGGCACGGATACGCAAAGGGTCAAGTCCGCGCTGCTCTCCTGCGTTGAGGGCGACGATATACTGTCCGATCCCGCCCCGCGCGTGCTGCTGCTGGAAATGAAGGACAGCAGCCTGTGCTTTTCGCTGCGCGTGTGGTGCGTACGCGGCGCGTATCTCGACGTGCTTTACAGGCTGACGCAGCGCGCCAAGGACGCTTTGGACGCGGCGGATATTGCCATACCCTTCCCGCAGCTGGACGTACACGTTAAGGATGGCGGCGCGCAAGGCACATTACGATCATAATACGGAGGACAAATATTCTTGGACGGTTCATCAAACGCACAAAACACGCTTGACCTCATACGCAGGCACGGCATAATCGCAATAATGCGGCGGCTGCCCGGCGATGCGCTGCTGCGCACGGCGGAGGCGCTGCTCAAGGGCGGCGTGCAGCTTATAGAGGTGGCGTTCGACCAAAACGGCAGCATAACTGATACGGCGGAGGCGATAGCCCGCCTTGCTGCGGAATTCTCGCACGAGCTGTGCCTTGGCGCGGGCACCGTGCTTACATACGCCCAGCTCTCCGCCGCGAGGGAGGCGGGCGCGCGCTATATAATCGCGCCGGACACTAACGCCGAGATAATAGAGGCTACCCGTGCAGCGGGGCTGGTCAGCATACCCGGCGCGCTTACGCCCACCGAGATCTCCCGCGCGTACGCGCTGGGCGCGCACATGGTAAAGGTGTTCCCCGCCGGGCAGATGGGGCCGGGCTACTTTGCCGCGATAAAGGCGCCGCTGTCCCACATACCGCTGGCGGCGGTGGGCGGCGTGGACGTAAGCGACGTGCGCGCATACCGGCGCGCCGGCGCGGAGGCTTTCGGCATATCCAGCAGGCTGATAAGCGCGGAGGCGGTGCGCTGCGGCGTGTACGGCGACATAACCGCGAAGGCACGCGCATTCTCTACGGCGTTTACGGAGGCGCTGCAATGAGGCTGTTTATCGCAATAGAGCTGCCAAAAAACGTAAGGAGCGAGCTTAGCAGCATACAGCGCGAGGTAAAGCAGCTGTGCAGCGGCGGCCGCTTCGTGCCGGAGGATAACTTCCACGTTACGCTGCACTTCATCGGCGAGAGCGACCGTCTGGCGGACGCGGTGACCGCCATGCAGGAGGCGGTGCGCGGCATACGGCCGTTTGCGCTGCATCTGGGCGGCTGCGGCAGCTTCGGCAAGCCCTCGCAGGCCACCTCCATAGTACATGTGCTGGGCGACGTGGACGAGCTTGCCATACTGTACGAATCGCTGCAATCCGCGTTGTTCGACATGGGCTTTTCCCGTGAGCGCAAGCGCTTCACTCCGCACATCACGCTGGGCCGCAGCGTGGAGCTGGACGAGCTGTGCGCAGGCGAGCTTTCCGCCCTGCGCGGCGACGCCTCCTTTTCCGTCAATTCCATCATACTTTATGAAAGCCGCCGCGACGGCGGACGCATGATATATTCACCCATCCATAAAGAAAGGTTTTAGTATGCCTGCAAAGCTGACATATGTGCTGGGGCGGGCGGGCAGCGGCAAAAGCCGCTTCCTGCACGATACGGCGCGCGCGCTGTGCAGCGACGGCCGGCGCGTATGCGTGATAGTACCGGAGCAGTTCACGTTTGAGACCGAGCGGGAGCTTTCCGCGCTTATGGGCGATACGGTCAGCCTTTCGGTTTTCTCCTTTACCACGCTTGCAAAAAGGGTGCTGTCCCGGGCAGGTGAGCGGCGGCGGTTTTTGTCCCGGCAGGGGCGGCGCATGGCCATACGCAAGGCCGCTTCGGAGCTTGCGCAGGAGCTTACCGCCTTCAACGCGGTATGCGCGGAGCCGGGCTTTGCGGAAAAGATGGATGAGCTTATATCGCTGTGCAAACGCTTTGAGGTAACGCCCGCACAGCTGTTAAACGCGGCGGACGGCGTTAAAAAGCCCCAGCTCGCCGAAAAGCTGCACGACCTTGCGCTGATTTATGACGATGTGAGCGCCCAGCTTGCCGGCGCCTTGGATTCCGACGACGCCTTGACGCTGCTTGCAAAAAACATACCCTCCTCCTTTTTGGCGGACGCGTATGTGATAATCGACGGCTTCGATATGCTTACCGAGCAGATATACAGCATAGTGCGCGAGCTGATGGTCTCCTGCGCAGAGATATACATATCCCTGCGTAAGGACGACGCCGCCCGCGACGCGGCCGTTTTTATTTCCGATTCAAAGGCGTACTCGCGCTTTACCGCTATGGCGCGGGTGACCGGCTGCGCTGTACACACGGTGCATATGCCGGACGCCTCGCTGCCCCCGGCAAGGTATGTATCGCCTGCGCTGGAATATCTTGAGCACGAGGCGTTTGCGTTTCCATTTTCGCCCTGTCCGATACCCGGCGCGCCAAAGGGCATAACGCTGTTTGCCGGGCGCGACAGGTCCGGCGAGGCGAACGCCTGCGCGGACGCGGTGCTGAAGGCCGCCCGCGACGGCGTGCGCTTCCGCGATATGGCGGTGGTCGCGCCGGACATGGAAGGCTATCTTTCCGCCATATCCCGCGCCTTCTCCGCGCGCGGCATACCCTTCTTTACAGACGCGAAGCATCCGCTTTCAATGTATGCGGCGGCGCGCCTTGCGGTATACGCGCTGCGCGCAGCAAGCGTCAGCTTCCGGCACAACGACATAGTAGGGCTTGTCCGCACCGGACTTACCGGCGTTTCGGACGCGGACGGCGAGCAGCTGGAAAACCACATGCTGCGCTTTGGCATACAGGGCGCAAGGCTTGCCTCGCCGTTTACGCAGGCGGACTGTCCTATGGAGGCGGAGCGGGCGCGGCAGGCGCTTATGCCGCCGCTTTTGCGCTTGAAGGAGGCGCTCAATGCCGGGCGGACCGCCGCGGACAAGACCGCGGCACTGTACGGCTACATGGAGGAGCTTTCGCTTTACGATACGCTGTACGCAGGAACCCGCGCGCTGGAAGCGTCGGGCAGGCTGCAGCTTATGGAGGAAAACGCGCAGGTATACAACAAGCTGATGGAGCTGCTAAGCCAGCTGCACGCCATACTGGGCGCCTCTGAGCTATCCACCGCGCGCTACATAGAGATATTCCGCGAGGGGCTTTCCGCCTACGAAATAGGCGCGATACCCTCCACGGCGGATCAGGTGCTGTTTGGCAGCGTGGGGCGCACCCGCGCGCGCAGCGTAAAGGCGCTGTGTATCGTGGGCGCGGGCGAGGGGCTGTTCCCCCGCGCCTGTCCCGACGACGATGTTATCAACGACGCGGAGCTTTCGGAGCTGCGCGCACTTGGCGTATCCGCCTGGGACGGCGCGGCGGACCGCGGCGCTGTGGAGCTTGCAAACGCATACAGCGCGCTTACCAAGCCCTCCGAGCGGCTGTTCATATCCTATCCATTGCGCGATGGCGCGGAGGCGGTGCAGCCCGCCGCCGCGGTGGACAGGCTGCTGGACATTTTTCCGGAGCTCGCCGTGGAAACCGATATAACCGGCGATATAGAGCCTGTGGACGCTGCGGGCGGATTCCCCGTGCTCAATCAAAAGCTTAACAGCTTCGCCCAGGGCAAGGGAGCGGACGATGCGCTTACCGGCCTTTATTCCTACTATGCGCACGCGCCGGAGTATCAGGAGCGGCTATCGCTTATAGAGAGTGCGCTGTACGACAGCGCCTCGCCGGAGCCCTTCGGCCGGGACGCGGCCACGGCGCTTTACCGCAACATGGAAAGCATATCCGCCACGCGGCTTGAAACCTTCAACAGCTGCCCGTTCCGCCATTTTGCGCGCTACGGGCTAAGGCTATTGCCACGCGCCGAGTACCGCGAGCGCAGTCTGGAGGAGGGCCAGTTCTGCCACGAGGCCCTATCGCGCTTTGTAAACGGCTGTGTCGCGGACGGCGCGCTGAACACGCTGACCGAAGCCGACGTATACGCCCGGTTAGACGCGCTGCTGCCCGCTCTAGTGCGGGAGCACAACGGAGGGATCCTGCTTGCTACCGCCCGCTCCCGCGCGCGGGCGCAGGAGCTTTCCTCGCGCATAAAGCAGACCGCATGGGCAATAGTGCGGCAGCTGCGAAACGGCGGCTTTTCCGTGCTGGGTACGGAGGTGCGCTTCGGCCGCGGCGGCGCGCTGCCCCCGGTACAGGTAATGTCCGGAGGCAGGCGCTTCTGCATATCCGGCATAATAGACCGGCTGGACGGCGCGGTGCTGGAAGGGCAAAGCTATTACCGCATAATAGACTATAAGACCGGCGGCCGCACGTTTGACTTCGCGGATCTTTACAACGGCCTTGGTATGCAGCTTCCGCTGTATATCGCCGCCGCGCTCGCAGCCGACAGTGCGGCGCGCGCCTGCGGGATGTACTATCTGCCGGTAAAGGATCCCGTGCTGGACGAATCCGTAACGGAGGACGCGTTTGTGTCGGAGCTGTATAAACAGTTCCGGCTTAAGGGCCTTACGCTAAACGACGCAGGCATAATCGAGCTTACGCAGGCGGGCGGCGCGCCCGAAGCAATATCCACCGGCGGCAACGCGGGCGGCTTTGTAAGCGATGAGAAGCTTTTGCACATAAAGGACTTTGCGCTCAGGCGCGCAGGCGGCACGCTTAGCGCCATATGTGAAGGCCGCGCCGATGCGCGCCCGGCGCACGACGGCAGACCGGCCTGCGATATATGCGACTACCCCTCGCTGTGCCGGTTTGATCCCAGGCAGCCCGGCTGCGCATACCGTGTGATAAAGCCGCTTTCTCAGGCAGAGTTCCTACGCATTTCCGGCGCGGCCGGCGGGAAGGAGGCGGATGAGTCATGACCCGCTGGACGGAAAGTCAGCTTGCCGCCATAGAGCGCGATGGCGAGCTTTTGGTAAGCGCCGCCGCGGGCAGCGGCAAGACCGCCGTGATGACCGAGCGCATAGCAAGGCTGGTAAGCGGAGGCGAGCCGCTGGACGGTATGCTGGTGGTAACCTACACCCGCGCCGCCGCCGCCGAAATGAAAAAACGCATAGCCGCACGGCTTAACGAGCTGGCGCAGCAGTCCGGCGATCCGCGGCTGTTTTCCGCCGCCTTGGACGTTGGGCGCGCAGGCATATCCACTATACATTCCTTCTGCGCGCAGGTGCTGCGCCGCCATTTTGCGGCGACCAGGCTGGACCCGTCGTTTAGAATTTGTGACGATGCGCGCGTAACCATGCTGAAAGCCGACGCCTTGGACGATATGCTGGAAGCGCGGCTTTCGGAAACGCCCTCCTTCATAGAGCTTCAGCGCGCCGCGGGCGGAGAGGAAAAGCTGCGCCGGCTGATACTCACGGTATACGATTTTATGTTTGCCCAGCCCGATCCGTTCGGATGGCTGGACGGTGCGGCCGCCGCGTATTCCATGGATGAAGCCGCGCTCGAAGCAAGCGGCGTGCCGGAAATCCTGCTGCGCTCCGCGAAGGAGGAGCTTACGTCCGCCGCGGAGCAGCTGCACGCGCTGCGGGATGAGATATACTACCTGCCCGCCGTGTGCGAAAAGCTGGACGCAGAGCTTGCATCGCTGCGCGCCGCCTGTATGCAGAGGACCTGCGACGGCTACAAAAGGGCGCTTTCCGGCGTCGCCTTTTGCGAGCGGCTCACCTTCCCCAAGGGCACCGACGATTCCATAAAGACCCCTGTATTAAGCGCGCGTACAAAGCTGATCAAGCCTATGGTAAAGCGGCAGCTGGCAGCCTTCTCCCGCCCGCTTTCGCACGAGGTAAAACGGCTGAACGCGCTTGCGCCGCTTATGGGAGAGCTGGCCGAAACCATGCGGGATTTCACCGCGCGGTACGGCGCGCTAAAGCGTGCGCGGCAGCTGATAGACTATCAGGATATGGAGCAGCTTACGCTGAAAGTGCTTGGAGAGCCGCATATTGCGCGTGAGTACCGCGAGCGCTTCGATCACATATTCGTGGACGAGTATCAGGATATCAACCGCGTCCAGCGCAGCATATTCGACCGCATACAAAAGCCCGGCAGCATGTTTGCCGTGGGCGACGTGAAGCAGTCCATATACCGCTTCCGCATGGCGGACCCTTCGCTGTTTATGGAGCGCGCAAAGCAGCTTAGCGGCACGGGGCTTATTGAGCTTAACGAAAACTTCCGCAGCGCCTCCGGCGTTATCGACTGCGTAAACGCAGTGTTTTCCCGCATAATGAGCGAGGACTGCGGCGAGATAGCCTACGATGAGCATGCCAGCCTGCGCGCCTTCCGCACCGAATCCGGCGGCGCGGAGCTTACCGTTATCAGCTCGCACGACCGCCCCGATACCGGCGACCCGCCGGACAGCACGGAGGCCGAGGCGCTGTACGCGGCCGGACGAATAAAGCAGCTTATGCAGTCCGGAACGCTGACGGACAGGCACACAGGGCTGCCCCGCGCATACCGCTATTCCGACTTTGCCATACTCGGCCGCAGTATAAAGCGCAGTGCCGAGCGCATAGCGCAGACCCTCGCCGCCTGCGGTATACCCGCCTATGCGGATGTTACCGGGGGTTACTTCTCCGCGCTGGAGGTGCGGCTGCTGATGGAGCTGCTGCGCGTAATTGACAACCGCCGCGAAAACATACCGCTTGCAAGCGTGCTAAGAAGCCCGATAGGCGGCTTTGACACCCCGGAGCTGATAACGCTCAGGCTGATGGGGGACGGCGACGTTATAGACCTTTTAGAGAAGGCTGCGGAGGAGATCACGCCGCTGGGTGAAAAATCGCGCCGTATACTCTCGCGCCTCAGCGCGTGGCGGGAGGATTCCCGGCTTATCAGCCTGGAGCAGCTCGTGTGCCGCCTTGTGGACGATACCGGCTATTACGACTATGTTTCCGCGCTGCCCGGTGCACGGCGCGCCAACCTCGACGCGTTCATCGACAGGGCGCGGGAGTTCGACGAGCTTCCCGCCGATCTGCACAGCTTTATCACCCATATGGACCGCGTTAAGGATGCGGATGCTTTGGGAGCGGCGCAGACCGGAGGCGCGGACGTCGTGAGGATACTTTCCATCCACCGCAGCAAGGGGTTGGAGTTCCCCGTGGTGATACTTACAGGACTTAACAGGCGCTTCAACCGCAGCGATACCCAGGCCGATTTCGTCTGCGACGAAAGCGGCATAGGCGTACGGCGCATACACAATAACCGCAAGCAGGGCTGCATACTGCACGACGCCATCTCCGTCACCTGCGAAAAAAAGGAGCTTGCCGAGGAGATGCGGGTGCTGTACGTCGGCATGACCCGCGCGCGGGAGCGGCTTATTATGACGGGCAGCGCCGCCAATCCATCAAGCCTTATCAAAAAATGCTCGGCCGCCCCCACGCCGGCGCTGGTCGCGCGCGCCCGGTCGCCAATGGAGCTGCTGCTGATGGGGCTTATGGCTACGCGCAGCGGCAACGCCCTCCGGGCTGAGCTGGGCCTGGGCGGCGCGGCGACCGGCCCGGATCTGCCTATACGCATATGCCCCGCCGCTGTGCAGGATCTGTTTTCCCCGCGCATAAGCGAGAGGGACTACCGCGCCTTCACGCAGATGGCTTATGATACCCCCAGCCCATATGATGCGAGCTTCGACTGGAGCTATCCGTACCTTGCGGATACGCTGCTGCCGGGCAAGGTATCGGTATCCGGGCTTGCCGGCAACCGTATAGACATGCGCCGGCGGCCGGACTTTGTCGCGGCGCCGCTCTCCGCGCCGGATCGCGGCACAGCAGCACATGCGCTTATGCAGCATATATCCATTGCCTCGCACGACGCAGCAAGCGCTTCAGCGGAGCTTGCCGCCTGCGTAGAGAGCGGACTGCTGACGCAGGCGCAGGCGGACACCGTGGAGATATCCGCCATTACGCGGTTTTTCGCTTCCGCGCTGGGCGGGCGGCTGATCGCATCGCCCCGTGTGGAGCGCGAGCTGGAGTTTTTGGTAAGCGTACCCGCAAGCGAGCTGCTGGACGCGCCCACAGCCCAGCCCATACTGCTTCAGGGCATAATAGACTGCTGCTTTATCGAAAACGGCGGCTGGGTGATAATCGACTACAAGACCGATCGCTACGCGCCCGGCGGCGCGGCGGCCGCAGCCGCCCGGCACGCCCGGCAGCTAATGCTGTACGCGCTGGCGCTTGAGCGTATGACGCATATTCCTGTGCTGGAAAAGCATATATATTTCCTGCACGGATGTGAAAGCGTGAAAGTAGAATAGTTTTTGTTTTAATTTTCGGGCATGTGTAGTATAATTTAACAGTAATAATTCTATTGGAGGTATTTATCATGCGTCTTTCAGCACCTAAGGTTGTCACTTTCTGGATCTGCCTCATCGTAGGCGCGCTTACCATCGTGGCTCACTTTGTGAGCATACCCGTGATAGGCTCCTTCCTCAACAACAACAGCTTCTGGTTCCTGGGCGGCTCCTTTGTGCTGCTGCTGCTCTCCACGCTGCTCAAGGGCCTGTAAGCCAAAAAACCAAGGTCAACAAAACGCCGGCTCCGCATATGCGGAGCCGGTCAGTCTGTCGATAAACCCCGGGATTATTAAGGGCCGCAGCCCTTAATGTAAAATCCGGTCTGACGACAGGTGCGTCAGACCGGAAGGAAAATCGCAGATTTTCCCTGTTCTTCTCAGGCTTTGCCGCCCGGGAGCCAACAGGCGCAGCCTATTGGCGAGAGGCAAAGGCTGCAAGCTCGAAAAAGTCAATATTGACTTTTTCGACAGTCTCGCCGGCTCCGCATATGCGGAGCCGGTTTGGTTTTTACAGCATACAGCCGCCGGCTTTATTGCGCAGGCGGCCTTTTACTGCGTACTCCAATGTTAGAAAAAGGAAGGTCAGCTATCCCCATAAAAAGCCGTGCAAGGCTGATGCGGGTGAGCAGGGTAATAGCTTGCGCTCCTGTGCGCTGTGGCTTTTTTCGGTGCGGTGCGATCAAGGGCAGCCGGATACTGGTGCATTGCCCTGCTAACCGTTAGCCTGCGCCGCGTACACCTCCTGAAACAGCGAGGATATATCGCTTGCTGCGTCCGAGTAATTGCGCGGCCACTTCATATAGCCGCTTGCGGTTATGGACTCCCAGTTATCCATTTGGATATACAGCGAAAAGCTGCTGCCGTCCATCACGTGCTTGTTGGACTTCATAAAGCCGTCCCACCGGTTGAGCCCATACTCCTCCACGATGGCGCGAAGCCGCTGCATAACGGGTATATCCGGGGACACTATCACCACGGCGTCCTCCTCCGCAACACCGCTCTGCCTTACGGTAACGGTGACGACGCCATCCTCCAGCACGGCGCCGTAGCCTACGCCGGAGTTTAGCTCCATACCGCCGCCCGCCGAATAGCTGAAGTAGGTAATATCCGATATCTCGGGCGGAAACAGGCATATGTGCCACGCCGGGCTGCATCCGCCAAGCGAAAGCGCCGCTGCTATAAGCACGGCCGCCAATAAAAAAGCTGCTGCGTATCTGATCATACTGACCCCCTTGTTGATGTGGCTTACTGCATATTTGATAGCACGGCGCGCCGGATCCTGTACAGTTCCGTACAATAGCGTGCCATGCCGCTGTACTATGCACAAAACAGACCGCCCCCTGTGCGTAAAACAGCAAAGCTCCCGCCGGTGCGATGAGGGCGGGAGCAAATATGCCTGGTTTTATGCGGTGCGCGAAATCATTCCTCCGCGCGGGAATCGCCCATGAAAAACAGCGCCACCGTGCCGCAGCCCGTATGTGAGCCTATTACCGTGCCGACGTGGTTTATCTCCACGGGGCCGTTGAGCTTGGGGAAGGTCTCCTCCACCATATCCGCCACGGCTCTTGCGTCCTCGTAGCAGGCGGAGTTGCTTATGTAGCACTTGCCGGAATAGTCCAGCCCGTCCTGTGCGTGCTCCTCCATGCGCTCCAATATGGCCTTTATTACGCGGCGCTTGGTGGGTATTTTCTGGCGGGGGATAAGGTGCCCGGCGGCGTCCATGTTGAGCAGCGGGCATATGTGCAGAATTGCGCCCACCATGCCGCTGGCCTTGGATATGCGGCCGCCCCGGATGTAGCTTGTGAGGTCGGTGGAGAAAAACCAGTGGTGCAGGTTAAGCTTGTGCTGCTCCGCCCAGTCGCGCAGCTCATCCAGCGTTGCGCCGGCGTCGCGGCGGTCCGCCAGAATATCCATAAGCAGGCCGTAGCCGCTGGACGCGCCCAGGGAGTCCACCACCTCCACGCGGCGGTCGGGGTACTTTTCTTTAAGCTGCCGCGCCGCAACACAGGCCGCGCCATAGGAGCCGGACAGCCCGCTGGACAGCGAAACGTGCAATACATCCTTGCCCTCTTTAAGGAAGCCCTCGAAGAAATCCGTAAACTCATGGGTATTTACCTGCGCGGTAGTGGGTTCCGCGCCGTCGCGTATGCGGGAGTAGAACTCCTCAAAGCTCATGGCCTTGCCGAGATCGTCCGGGTACTGCTTGCCGCCGATGTTAAAATGGAAGCAGATATAAGGAAGCTTCCGGGCTTCGAAATGCTCTGCGGTGAGATCCGCCGTCGAGCAGCATGTTAATACGTAATCCTGCATTAAAATATAAGTTCCTTTCATTTTGAAGCTGCCCGCGGCCGGCGGGCTCTTATGCTGAATACGATACAATACACCCGCGCCGTTTGTCACGCTACGCGCAGTTCCCCCGCCTTTTCCCCTGCAAAACAGCCGATTCTACCGCAAGTAGAGTTTGCGCGCGGGGGTAGAATCGTCACGCGAACGCCACATTGTGTTGATTGCACCGGTGCGGTAAGTGTGATACAATCCGTACATACCGGCGTGCAGCCGCGGCTATGAATCGAGACTGATATGATAAAAACCGCGATAGCAAAAAATATAATCGAACTGCGCAAGTCCGCCGGGCTTACGCAGAATGAGCTTGCCGAAAAGCTGAACTATTCCGATAAAGCGGTGTCCAAATGGGAGCGCGGCGAATCGCTGCCGGATATCACCGTTATACGGGATATTGCGGATATGTTTGGCGTGACGGTGGACTACATGCTGCAGGAGGAGCACCCCGGCGCGCAGCCGGAAACTGAGGCCGAGGCTGAAGCGACTATTGCAAAGGCCGGCGAAGTCAGACGGCGCAATCTCAACCACCTTATGATCGCGCTTATATCCGCAGCGGGCGTTTGGCTGCTTGCAACAATAGTGTTTACGCTGTTTACCTCCCTGCTGCCGGAGGAAAACAGCTTTGTATGGCTTATATATGTATACGCTGTTCCCATCACCTGCATAGTGCTACTGGTATTTAACGCCATGTGGGGCAAGCGTATACTTACCTTCGTGATACTGTCGCTTTTGCTATGGAGCGGCCTTGTGTCGGTATATCTGCTGCTGCTTCCTTTGCAGCACTATGAGTCCATTTTCTATATAGGCATACCCTCGCAGGTGATCATAGCGCTGTGCGCGTTTATAAAAAGATAGAGGCCTGCATCGCCCATAAATTAAGCCTCCGGGGATATGGTCTCCGGAGGCCGTTTTTTTGCATTTACTGCTGCTTGCCGTGTACGGTTATGTGTATATCCACGCCGTCGGGTATATCGGACTGATCCACCTCCACCACCATGTCCGCGTCGCGGAGCTGGTTTACGGCGGTATTTATGGTGTTCATAAACAGGCGGTAGTCCTTGATGAGCCGCACTATCATGGGACGGGGCGCGGCGCCGTCGGTCTTGTCGTCGTAGAGCTTGTTCAGCTTTTTCTCCACAAGGCTTTCGGTATCCTTTACGGAAAGCCCCTTTTCCTGCACGCGGCGCACCATATCCAGCTGGTATTCCGGCTCCTTCAATTTTAGTATGGCGCGGGCGTGGCGCTCGGAAAGGCCGGCTGTCTGCACCGCCTCCGCCACCTCGGGCGAAAGGCGCAAAAGCCTTAGCTTGTTGGCCACGGAGGACTGCGAGCGGCCCAGCCGCTCCGCAAGCTGCTCCTGCGTAAGGCCGTAGGTCTCTATAAGCGCCCGGTAGCAGCGCGCCTCCTCAAGAAAGTACAAATCCTCGCGCTGGAGGTTTTCTATAAGCGCCATCATGGCGCTGGCCTCGTCCGTCACCGGCTCCTGCACTATGCAGGCGATGGTGGGCCGGCCCAGGCTGCTGACCGCGCGCAGTCTGCGCTCCCCCGCCACCAGCTCGTAGCCGTCGGACAGTCTTTGCACGATGATGGGCTGTATCAGCCCCACCTGTGCTATGGACTGCGCAAGCTCGGCTATGGAATCCTCGCTGAAGGTTTCGCGGGGCTGGTTGGGGTTTCTTCGGATGCCGGCTATGGGCAGCTCCTCTATGCGCTTTTCACCGGCGTGCCTTGCGCCGGAAAGGAAATCGAATGCGGGCATATGCTTCCTCCTGATAATAATCCTTCAATATATATAGAATAATTCCTGCGCGCCCGTCAACAGACGCGGCAATTCCAAATAACAAGTGCTTTTTCGCGTTACAGCGGGCTTTTTTCCGCGGTGCCGGCCTTGCGCGGGTAGGCTTTGGGCGTAGGTGCGGTCTTGGTAACGGCTATCACGCTGCGCGTTCCCCACGGGGCGTCGCAGACGTGCAGCTGTGCGCTGCCGTGCAGTATGAAAAGCGCGTTTTCTGCCTGCGCAAGCTCGTTTCCTGCGTCCCCCTTATACATAAGCGATACCCCGCCCACCTTCAGCAGCGGCAGCGTGTATTCGGTCAAAGCGGCTACGCTGCCCACAGCGCGGGTGGTGGCAATATCGAACCTGCCGCGAAGCTGCGCGTCCCGCCCCGCGTCCTCCGCGCGGGCGTGTATACAGCGCGCGTCAAGCCCCAGCTCAGCGCACAGGGCGGTAAGGAAGGTTATGCGCTTGTTTAGTGAATCCAGCAGCGTCAAATGAACGTCCGGCCGCATTATTGCTATGGGTACGCCGGGAAAGCCCGCGCCGGTGCCCACGTCTATTATGCATGCGCCATCGGGTATCAGCGCTATGGGCAGCACGCTGTCTGCAAAGTGCTTCTCCGCCACGGCGCGCGGCTCCTTTATTGCGGTAAGGTTCATTTTGGCGCCCCACTCGGTAAGCAGCTCGAAGTAGCGCGAGAATTGTGCAGCCTGAGCGCCGGTCGCGGCGGGTATGAGCTGCTTGATGTAGGACGCAAATTCGCTGGAGGAGTATTCTATCATATCGTTTTCCATGCTCATAGCACTCCCATTGCTTTAAGCTGTACCAAAAGCACAGCTATGTCCGCAGGTGAAACGCCGCTTATGCGCGCGGCCTGCCCCACGCTTACCGGCTTTTGTGCCGCCAGCTTCTGCCGCGCTTCTATGCGCAGGCCGCCCATTGCGGCATAGTCCAGCTCCGGCAGAGCGATATCCTCCAGCTCGCGGAAGCGCGCCACCTGCTCGCGCTGCTTTTGGATGTAGCCGTCGTAGCGGGCGGATATCTCCACCTGCTCCACAGCCTCCGCAGCAGCCTCGGGCAGAGCGAATATTGCAGCAAGCTCGGCGTAGGTAACGCCGCGCCGTTTTAATAGATCGTTCAGCCGTATGCCGGTTTTGGGCGCCGGCTCGCCATGGGCGGCAAGCAGTGCCGCAAGCCTTTCGTCCGGCGGGGCGTATGCGCCCAAAGCCGCGTTGAGCTTTGCCATGTTCTCCCGCTTTTTGTCGAGCTTTGCATACCGCGCGTCGCTAATAAGCCCCGTGCGCCGCCCCAGCTCGCTAAGCCGCAGGTCGGCGTTATCCTGCCTTAGCAGCAGCCGGTATTCCGCGCGGCTGGTCATCATGCGGTAGGGCTCGTTGGTGCCCTTGGTGGCAAGGTCGTCCACCAGCACGCCTATATATGCATCCGCCCGGGAAAGCAGCAGCGGCGGCTCGCCTTTAAGGTACAGCCCGCAGTTTATGCCTGCGTACAGCCCCTGCGCGGCGGCTTCCTCGTAGCCGGAGCTGCCGTTTAGCTGCCCTGCGCAGTAAAGCCCGGGGATATCCCGCGCGCCCAGTGTAGCGGACAGCGCCGTGGGGTCTATGCAGTCGTACTCTATGGCGTAGCCCTCGCGCATGAGCTTTGCGCGCTCAAGGCCGCGCAGGGTGTGCAGCATGGCAAGCTGCACGTCCGCAGGCAGCGAGGTGGACATGCCCTGCACATACATCTCCTTTGTGGAAAGCCCCTCAGGCTCAATAAAAATCTGATGTCGCTCTTTGTCGAAAAACCGGGTTATTTTGTCCTCAATGCTCGGACAATACCGCGTGCCCGTTCCGGTTATCAGGCCGGAATACATGGCGCTCCTGTGTATGTTTTCGCGTATTATTGCGTGCGTATAGGCGTTGGTATAGGTAAGGTAGCAAGGGTACTGCGGTTTTGTGTTAGCCCCCGTCATAAAGCTGAACGTGGGCGTAGGCACGTCGCCAAGCTGCAGCTCCATCCTGTCGAGGTCGAGGGAATCACGGTGTACTCTGGGCGGGGTGCCGGTCTTGAAGCGGCGCACGGTGAAGCCCGCGTCGCGCAAAGCGTCGGACAGCCCCTCCGCGCGGCGCATACCGCAGGGGCCGGCGTCCTGCGCGACGTCGCCTACGAGCACGCGGCTTTTTAGGTATACCCCTGTGGCTATCACCAGTCCGGAACAGCCGTACTGCGCGCCCAGCGCCGTAACTATGCCGGATACGTGGCCGTTCTGCGTAAGTATCCTCACGCACTCGCCCTGCGCGAGCTCGAGGTTGGGCTGATTTTCCAGCGCGGCTTTCATGCGCTCGTGATAGCGGCGCTTGTCCATCTGCGCGCGCAGTGAATGTACGGCCGGGCCCTTGGCGGTGTTCAGCATACGTATTTGTATGTAGGTATCGTCCGTGGCAAGCCCCATCTCGCCGCCAAGCGCGTCTATCTCACGCACAAGGTGGCCCTTGCTTGTGCCGCCGATAGCGGGATTGCAGGCCATCAGCGCCACGGAATCGAGGTTCATCGTAAGGCAGAGCGTGCCAAGCCCCATGCGGGCAAGCGCAAGCGCCGCCTCGCAGCCCGCGTGCCCCGCGCCCAGCACTATCGCATCGTAGTTTTTTACAAAATAGGTCATATATGCCTCCGCAACGCTCCTATTATAGCAAAAACATCCTTTGACGCGCAACACAAAGCACGGCGCGCCGTGATTGACACATATGCGGTTTTGCATTAAACATAAAGCGACTAATGCATATTAGTGAGATTATACCACCGCGCCGCGCGCGGAGTACACATTGTGTAAAAGCTTTATCAGGGGGTTAAATCATGACTGCCAACAAAAAATGCCTTGCGCTTCTGCTCGCGCTCGTACTTGTGCTTTGCCTTATGCCTGCTGTGTCGCTTGCGGAGGGCCCGGCCAACTACACCATGGACTTTACCGAACTTGGCGCGACCTGGGGCGGGCTCGTCAATGTAAACTTATCAGAGAATAACGCCACTGGCACGAATTGGGAGTGGGTGGCCAGCAGCAAAACACTCACCCTCAACAACTTAAATTTCGTCACCACGGCTAAAATCGCGCTTAAGGTCCCGGGAGGCACCACCATCGTGCTGATAGGAAACAGTACAGTAGCATCGCAATGCAACAATGCAAACGAAAGCTCCTCAGGCCTTTTTGCTAGCGGTAATTTAACGATCATTGGCTCCGGCTCGCTCACCGCGACCGCGGGCACAGTGAAGGGTAATAACGAGTCCTATGGCATAGCTTGCACAGGCGCTGCTGTGATATCCGGAGGCGCTACGGTCACCGCCAATGCCGGCAGCTCTGCCGCCCTCAACAGTGTCGGCATGAAGGTCTCGGGCCAAGACGCCGCGCTTACCGTGTCAAACGCCACGCTTAACGCCAATGGCGGCGCAGCGGCTTTGGGTGACAGCTATGGCATATATGTAACCGCAGACAGGCTTGAGGTACAGCCCGGCGGCGTGGTAAACGCCAATGGCGGCGTCGCAAACAACAGGAGCAGCGGCGTGTATTCTGCCGCTAATAACTCCGGAGAGCAGATCGCGGTCTCAGGCGGTACGCTTATAGCCAGGGGCGGCACGGCCACCGGCACCAGCTTCGGCATTGGTCTCCACAACGCGGCGCGGGTCTCAGTCTCAGGCGGCACGCTTAGCGCGACGGGCGGCACGGCCACCGGCACCAGCTACGGCATTTATTCCCGCAACGGCGCAGCGCAGATCGCGGTTTCCGGCGGCAGCATCACCGCGCAGAGCGGCGCGGCAAGCACCCAAAGCGCCTTTGACCGCGCGCCCCAGCTCAGCGGCAGCCCAAGCTACAAATGGCGGCTGAGTACGACCGGCGCGCTTACCGAAAGCACCGTGCAAAAATACATATGGAAAGGCGCAGACTCCCTTGTGTATATAGAGCACAGCACCGTTACCCCCGCCGCTGTTCCGGCCGACGACTCCATATTCACAAGCCCGACCGAAGCGGAGACCGTAGCCGTAAGCCCGGGCAGCCGCGCTAAGCTTTCGGTCGCCACGAGCCAGCCCACCGGATTGCAGTGGTACATAGACCGGGGCGACGGCAAGGGCTTTGTGCAATTATCCGGCGCGACGGGCGCAAGCTATACCTCCTCCGCCGTAAGTGCGGCAAACAACGGCTACCGCTACTTCTGCGTTGCGGATAACGGCGACAGGAGCCATGTGTTCACGCTCTCCGTTGTGGCGGGCGTGCCGGATACCGGCGACGCGCCGGTGTGGTTCGCCGCGCTGCTTTTAGCGGGCGCCGCGCTGGGGCTTGCGCTAAAAAAGCGCAGGGCGTAAAGCAGACCGTTACCCGGCAATAAAAAACTATCTGTAAATTGCAACCCCCGCCTCCCCGCGGGGGTTTAATTATTGGGAAGTATATACTATAATACCCCCGGAGGCAGGTAAGCTTATTATGAGTGAAAAAGAAAAAAAGCGCCGCGTATCCCCATGGCTCACGGCGGCGATAATAGTCGTTTCCGCGGCAATAGTGTTTGTCGCGGGCAAATTTATTTACAGCACCTTTATTGACCCCATGAGCGCGTTTGAGCAGACCGCCGCGGTGACTACGCCGGAACCCGCGACCCAGGCGCCCGAGGCTACGGCCACGCCCGAGCCTACGCTTTCACCGGAGGAGCAGCTGTTAAGTCAGGCGGATACGGACTTTATGCACAACCGCGTGAACATACTTATGCTGGGCTGGGACGAGAGCGCGGAGCGCAACGATTCTTCGAGCGAGCTGTACCGTGATGAGGAAAACAACTTCCGCAGCGACGTTATCATGCTGTGCACCGTGGATTTTGACGCGGGCACGGTGGATCTTATAAGCGTGCCGCGCGATACGCTGGCGCCGATATACAAAAGCGACGGCACGCTGTACTCCGAGACCGCACACTACAAGATAAACGCCGCGTTCGCCAAGGGCGGCTCCGCCGCGGGCGACGGCTTTGCCTACGCCATGACCACAATAAGCAAGCTGCTGGGCGTACCCATAGACTACTACGCCGGCGTTAATATGGAGGGGCTGAAGGCGGTGGTGGACGCTATGGGCGGCGTGGACTACGACGTGGATGTGGAAATACGCCTGAACGGCCGCGTACTGGAGACCGGCTACCAGCATCTTAACGGCCAGCAGGTGCTGGACTACTGCCGCGCGCGCAAGGGCATAAGCACCGACGTGGGACGCGCAGACCGCCAGCAGCGGATGCTGTTTGCCATATTTGCCCAGCTTAAAAGCCGCGATCAGATAGTCAACTTCCCCAACGTCTATCTCTCTGTGAAGGACTATATAGATACCAACCTGACCTTCAGCCAGATAAGCGCGCTTAGCGCGTTTGCGTTAAAGCTGGATATGGAGGACCTTGGCCGGCACACGCTCGCCGGAGAATACGTCAACAATACCTCATACAGCAACGCTTCCTACTATGTGCTTTATACTGACAAGCTGGTTGAGCTTATCAACGGCGTGTTCGGCATAACCATAACCCCCAATCCCCGCATAGACGCCGCCTATGTGCTTGCGGATAAATCCGCTGGCATAGCGCAGGATTATGTGGCCGCGGCGGAATACCTGTTTTCCATAACAGGCGTATATTACGATGAGTACACCGGCACCTATACGGGCGGCTGGAACGTGGATGAGATAGTATCGCTGATGGCGCAGGCAAGCAGCGTTTCGCTGCGCAAGCTGCCCGATAACCTCTCCGACGAGGAGCGGCAAAAGCGGCTGGATACCCCGCTGGATGCGGAAGCCTGCGACGCGGCGTCGAGCGCGCTGCATAATGCGCTTATCAACTACTGCGCGATGTACGGCATAACGCAGGCCGCTGTGGATAAGTCCATGCTGCCCAAGACACTGTATGCCGCGCTGCCCGTGCCCATAGTATACGAGTGACGCCTGAGCGCCCCTTTTGCGCTGTACATTTGACGGTTTTTGAATTATTATATAACATGGACGAGGATGAAATCCGTTACAGCAACGTTTAAGCGGGGGCAATATGAAAAAGCTGTTTTTCATCGTAAATGAGATCGCCGGCAGCGGGCGCAGCGGCAAGGGCTTTGAGCAGGTGCGCCGCATACTGGAGGAACGAGGCATACCCTACGGCTGCGAGTTTACACAGGCCGGCGGGCACGCCATAGCGCTTACAAAGGCGGCGCTGCTCCGCGGCGAGAAGACGATAGTAGCGGTTGGCGGGGACGGCACGCTCAGCGAGGTGGCCTCCGTAATGTGCGGCCGCGAGGAGCGGCTGGGTATGCTGCCGCTGGGCACCGGCAACGACTTTGCAAAGGCGCTGCACCTCCCCACAGAGCTGGAGTCCGCTTTGGAGGTGCTGCTGGGCGGGCAGGTGCGCCGCATAGACGCAGGGCGCATAAACGGCAGGTTTTTCATAAACGTGGCGGGGCTGGGCTTTGATGTGGACGTGCTGAACTATACGCTGATATACAAAAAGCACCTTAACGGGCTGCTTCCGTATATACTGGGCGTGCTGCGCGCGATAGCCAAGCCAAAAACGCTGCATATGACCATCAGCATAGACGGCGTGGAATCCAAGGAGGATCTGCTGCTGCTTGCCGTGGGCAACGGCACGCATTTTGGCGGAGGCATGAAGGTCACCCCCAACGCAGACCTGAGCGACGGGCTGTTCGACATATGTATGATACGCGAGATAAAGAAAAAGTCCAAGTTTGTAGCGCTGCTGCCCGATTTTGTAAAGGGAGAGCATCTTAAGCACACAGAATACATCCGCTATGAACGCGGCGCGCATATTATCGCATCCGCCGAGCCGGGCGAAAACAGCCAGCTCGACATAGACGGCGAGATAGACGGCGGCCTGCCCGTGGAGATAGAGCTCCTGCCGGGCGCGCTTAATGTTTTGGTAAAGGAATAACAACGCAGCTGATGAGGTATTATTTCATAGTAAACCCGGTTTCCGGGAGCGGGCGCGGAGAACGCGCCTTTCAAGAAGCAAGGATGCTGCTGGATGCGGCGGGAGCGGACTACGGCTGGGCGGTAAGCGGCAAGGCAGGCGAACCTTTTATGCTGGCAAAGGCTGCGCTGGACGCGGGCGAGCGCTGCATAGTGGCGGTAGGCGGCGACGGTACCACTCAGGAGGTGGCCGCGGCGCTTAAGGGATCCGACGCGGTGATGGGGCTGCTGCCCTTCGGCACGGGCAACGATTTTGCGCGCGCGGCGGGCCTGCATAAGGACGTGAATGCGGCGGTGCGCACGCTGCTGGACGCCAACATACGCAATATAGACACCGGCGAGGCAAACGGCAGATTGTTCATGAACGTGGCCGGCTTCGGCTTTGACGTGGACGTGGTGCTGTACACGGAGAAATACAAGAAAAAGTATAACGGTATGCTGCCTTATATGCTGGGCATATTACAGGCCGCACTGCACCTAAAACGCCGCAGGGTAACGCTTACCCTGCCCGACGGCAGCGTAAGGAATACCACCGCGCTGCTGGTGAACGCCTGCAACGGCGTGTGCTTTGCCGGCGGCATAAAGCTTGCGCCTAATGCCAGCGCGTTTGACGGGCTGCTGGACGTGTGCATAGTAAAGGGTATAAGTCTGCCGCAGTTTTTGTGGCTGCTGCCAAGGTATGTAAAGGGAAAGCACCTGAATTCGCCCCATATAGAGTATTTCAAGGCCGAGCGGCTGGAGGTGCAAAGCGATCCGGACAGTCTGCTGGACCTGGATGGCGAGCTTATCGGCGAAACTCCGGCGTCCTTCCTGGCGCATAAGGGCGCGTTGAAGTTCATTGTAGGAGATGCGGCGGATGGCGCGCAGGCTTAAAAGCAAAAATAAAAAGCGCACAGGGCTGCGCATCACACTGCTGCTGATAATAGCAGCGGCGGTCGGCGCGGCGGTATTTTGGCTTTGTACGCGAAACAGCGATCCCGCCGTTGAGTATACCGAGCTGCCCGTATCAAATCTTGACTACTATGCCTATAACGGCAGCGGCATACTGTATATCTCCGGCGACCGGCTGTGCTATACGGACTTTGCAAGCAGCAAAAACGACTATTCGCTTGCGATTAGCGCCGCCGATGCAAGGCTTGCCGTATCCAGCGGGCTGTCGGTGCTGTACAACGCCGCCGCCGTGCAGATAATCGGCTCGCAATACCCGATAGAATTCCCCGGCACCCTGCTCAGCGTGCGCTGCGGCACCTCCTATGTGGCGGGGCTTATGAAAGATGACGACGGCAGCGTGGAGCTGCAGGTATTCTCCGCAACCGAGCAGGTGGACCTGATCAGCTTCACCGACGGATACCTTATGGACTACGGCTTTGCCGATTCCAACGGCAACGTGCTTTGGACGCTTACCGCTAACACCGACGGCTCGGTACCGGTGTGTACGCTTACCACCTACGATATGGATAAGCGCGCCGCCACCGGCGTTATGACCACGCAGGGACATCTTGTGGAATATGTGCGGTTTGACGAAAGCAGCATATTTGTCATCGGCACAAACAACCTTATACGCTACGACAGCGTGACCAACTCTGAATCCTACCGGCTGTTGGTATACGGCTGGGAGCTTCACGATTTTTCCGATAACGGCGCGCGGCCCATGCTGCTGTTTATCCGGCGCGGCGCGGACGACCCGTTTTCCACCGTGCGGCTGTACAACGTTTCCTCTGCGGATTCCGCCGACGAGACCGTCGTAACGCTGCGGCTCCCCCCCGCCGTGCACAGCGTGTTTTTATCCAACGGCCGGCTGATAGCCGCAACACAGGATACGCTGTCCATATACTCCGCGGGCGGCAAGCTCAGCTCCACCGCTCCGCTTCCTGCCGCTACGGATGAGCTGATAAAGCTGTCCGACGGACATATGCTTGCGCGCTGCGGCGACGCGCTGTACCTCGTAACGATAGAATAGGCGGGCTTATGAATATACTTGATGCTGCGATGCTCATCATAATGGCTTTATTCATACTGGCGGGGCTGTACAAGGGCTTCTTGTCCACCGTGCTTGGAATTGGTGCGTTTATAGTAAGCTGGCTGTTTGGCTTTGCGTTTATGCCGCTTGCCGCAAACGCTGTAAAGAGCAGCGAAAAGCTGTACACCATGATGCTCTACTACACCGAGGGCAGCGAATATATAGGCGACGTGGAGCTTTCAAAAACCTCTATATCCGAGCTTAGCTCCGTGCAGCTAAGGAGCGTTATCAGCGGCGCAAACCTCCCCTACCCCATGGGCAAGGAGGTCACACAAAACATCGCCCGCGAAGCGTTCAGCTCACAGGGCGTCTCCACGCTGGGAGAGTATTTCAACCAGACCATAGTCTGCGTGTTCATAAACATACTCGTGTTTCTCGCGATATTCGCCATCGTGAGGCTGGTGCTTGCGTTCGTAATCAACGACATGGATTATTCCATCACATTCCCGGTGCTGCACAGGGGCGACGCGCTGTTCGCCATGGGCGCGGGGCTTCTGCGCGGCATACTCGCGCTGTTTTTGCTGTGTATGCTGCTGCCCATAGTGCTTACCGTGCTTGGCCAGTTCGATTTTATAAACGAGATCTTAGACGGTTCCTTCTTTGCATCCTTCTTCTACCGGTCCAACTTCCTGCTCAGTATGATGCCGGGGACCTGATGGCGGGCTGCTGTCTATGGATAAGAAAGATCTGCTGAAAAAAATACTGGTAGTGCTGCTATCGCTGACGGTGCTGGCGGCCGTGGCATTGCTCGATCCCAACGTAAAGGACGCCGGCGAGGTGTTCTTGCGCCTGCGGCCGGACTGGATGGCCTTGGCGGTGGTCTGTATGCTCATAAGCTATGCGGGCGACGCGCTGATGCTGCACGCAGTTTTCCGGCTGATGGGGATGCCGCTTAATGCGAAGCAGGCCGTGATCACCACTATGACCGGCTTTTTTTACAGCGCGCTCACCCCGTTCCAGTCCGGCGGGCAGCCCATGCAGATAATTCAGCTTAGAGCCCACGGTATACCGGTGGGCGCGTCCACGTCGGCGCTGGGGGTAAAGTTTTTGTCCTGGCAGCTTTCCATGCTGGCGCTGGCCACGGCCGGGCTTTTCGTGCTGGGGGACGGCGTTATGGGCGATGCGATCTCCGCAAATGCGCTGCTGTACGTAGGCTACGGGCTGAATATGCTGCTGTTTGCCGCCATAGCGCTTGCGCTGGTATTCCCGGATTTCATACGCAGGGCGGGCATGGGCGTGCTGTGGTTCTTCCACAAAAAGCTGCATCTGCCAAAGAATGCCGAAAAATACTCTAAGCTCTGCGGCATGTGGGAGAATACCATAGCGGAATACACCCGCTCCGTGGACTTCCTGCTGGAAAACAAATTCCGCGCCGCGCCCATACTGCTGTACGGCTTTATTGAAACGGCTGCATATATGCTGGTTACGTACTGCGTATACCGCGCATTCGGGCTTTGCGGGATATCGCCGGTCCGCGTGGCGCTGCTTCAGGCGGTGCTTACAATAGCGGTATCCTTCGTGCCGCTGCCCGGGGCCTCCGGAGCGAGCGAGGGCGGGTTCTATCTGGTGTTTTCCGGCCTGTTCGGGAGTTCACTGCGCTTCATGGCTATGCTGTGCTGGCGCTTCATCACATATTATCTCAGCATAGTGCTGGGAATGTTCGCCGTGACGGCGGACGGGCTTAACGCAAAGAAGAAAAGCGCCGGAGGATGATCAACGTTATGTATATGGCAAACGAATGGCAGGATTACGAGCTGCTCGCAGCCGGAAATGGCGAAAAGCTGGAGCGCTGGGGCGGCTATACGCTGCTGCGGCCCGACCCGCAGGCCGTATGGCCCATGCCGGCGCACGGGGCGCCGGACGCGCACTATCTGCGCTCCGCCAGCGGCGGCGGCTACTGGGAATACGATAAAAGTCTGCCCCAAAGCTGGAGCATCAAATACAAGGATCTCACCTTCCTCGTACGGCCCACCGGCTTCAAGCATACGGGGCTTTTTCCGGAGCAGGCGGTCAACTGGGACTGGATGCGGGATGCGATAGAGCGGAGCGGTATGGAACAGCCCCGCATACTCAACCTTTTTGCATACACCGGAGGCGCCACCTGCGCGCTGGCCGCGGCGGGCGCGAGCGTAGTGCATGTGGACGCCGCCAAGGGAATGGCGGCCTGGGCCAAGGATAATATGGCGCTGTGCGGGCTTTCCGATGCGCCGGTGCGCTACATTGTGGACGACGCAATGAAGTTCGTGCTGCGCGAGCAGCGGCGCGGCCGCGCCTACGACGGCATAGTGATGGATCCGCCCAGCTACGGGCGGGGGCCGGGCGGCGAGATGTGGAAGATAGAGGATAACCTGTATCCGCTGGTGTCGGAATGCGCAAAGCTGCTGTCCGGCACGCCGGTATTCTTCCTGATAAACTCCTATACCACGGGCCTTGCGCCCACGGTGATAAAAAACCTGCTGCTGTGCGCGCTCAAAGACAAGGGCGGCAGCGTGGAATGCGGCGAGGTCGGCCTGCCCATAGCCGGCGGCCTCACCCTGCCCTGCGGCGCTACCGCGCGGTGGAAGGCATGACGGGCCCGGCGCTTAACATACTGTACGAGGACAACCACGTTGTGGTGGCCGTAAAGCCGGAAAACCTCCCCTCGCAGGCGGATGAAAGCGGCGACGCCGATATGCTCAGCCTTGTGCGGGAGTATGTACGGGTGAAGTATTCTAAGCCCGGCGAAGCGTACATCGGCCTTGTGCATCGGCTGGACCGGCCTGTGGGCGGCGTGATGGTATTTGCGCGCACCAGCAAGGCGGCCGCGCGGCTCTCCTCGCAGTTCGCCGGCAGCGGCGCGCACAAGCGCTACGCCGCGATAGTATGCGGCCATGCGCCGTACGGCGCGGAGCTTTCGGACTGGCTGGTACGGGATGGCGACAACTTTTCGCGTATAGCGGCGCAGGACGCGCCCGGCGCAAAGTCCGCGCGCCTTTCGTTCAGCCGCATAGCGGAAAGGGAGGGGCTTTCGCTGCTGGATGTGGAGCTGCACACGGGCCGGCATCACCAAATACGCGCACAGCTCAAAAACGCGGGCCTGCCCATATGGGGAGATCGGCGCTACAATCCCGCCGCCGTGCCGGGGCAGCAGATAGCGCTGTGGGCATATTCGCTCAGCTTTGAGCATCCCACGCGGCACGAGCGCATGACGTTTTGCGCGCTGCCGGATTCCGGCATATGGCGCGATTTCACGTTTGAGCTTGACTGTATGCTGGAGGGTGTGCGCATAGCGTACATCGACGGTAACATCGTGGCGATAGACAAGCCCGCGGGCCTGCCCGTGGCGGAGGCGGACGCGCCAAGCCAGGACACCGCCGAGACCCGGCTGGACCGGCTGCTGGGCAGGGTTTTCCCAGTCCACCGGCTGGATGTCAATACCACCGGGCTTACGCTTTTTGCCCGCAGCATGGATGCGGAGCTGGCACTGGGCGAGGCGATGCTTGAGCGCACCCTTAAAAAATACTACCGCTGCACCGTGCTGGGCTCTCCGCCTGCGCACGCGGAGCTTGTGGATTACGGCATAAAGGACGATGCGCAGGCGCGGCTGTACGTTTACGATACGCCGGCCGGCGGCGCAAAGGAGCTGCGGCTCGCGTACGACCTTATCTCGCAAAACGGCGAAACGGCGGAGCTATCCGTGCTGCTTCTCACCGGGCGCACGCACCAGATACGCGCACAGCTCGCCCATGCCGGCCTTCCCATACTGGGAGACGATAAATACGGCGACCGCGAAGCCAACCGCAGGCACGGTACGCAGCTTCCGGCGCTGAGGGCGGTGCGGCTGGAGCTTTACGGCCTTGGCGCGCCGCTGGAGTATCTTAACGGCCGTGTGATAATTTTAGAGGAGGCCTGACCATGAGGGAATATTCGTTATTCGACATAATCGGCCCGCGCATGATAGGGCCCAGCAGCTCGCATACTGCGGGCGCGGCGCGGCTTGCGCACGTAGCCTGGAAGGTGGCCGGCCGGGATGTGAAGTCCGCCGAGCTTACTTTGTACGGCTCGTTTGCGGATACCGGGCCGGGGCACGGCACGGATAAGGCGCTGGTGGCCGGTATACTCGGCATGGACCCAGACGACGAGCGGCTGCGCTTTTCCATGCTGCTTGCGCAGGAGGCGGATATAGACATATCCGTAACGCTGTCCGATGAGCCGGTGGACCGCCCCAACACGGCGCGTATACGCATCACCGCCACGGATGGCAGCATTACCGAGATAGTCGGCGCGTCCATAGGCGGCGGCAGCATACTTATAACCGAGATAAACGGCCTTGCCGTGGAGTTTTCCGGCGATTATCCCACGCTTGTTATCCGCCACACCGACGTGCCCGGCGTGATAAACGGCGTGACCGGCATACTCGCCAAGGAGCATATAAACGTAGCGTTCATGCGGGTATTCCGCAGCGGGCGCAGCCGCGACGCATATATGGTGATCGAGACGGATTCCGAAATACCCGAGCGCACCCGCCAGCTAATTTTGGACTGGTGCCCTGAGATAACGGAGGTCAGAGTGGTATGAGCATGAACTTCAATACCGGGGAGGAGCTGCTGGCCCTGTGCCGAAGCGGCAGTCAGCCAATACATGCTGTGATGCTTGCCCGCGAGCTGGAATTCGGAGAGCAGAGCGAGCAGGATATTTATGCGGAGCTTGCGCGCGACCTTGACGTTATGCGCGCATCCGTGCAGAAGGGCCTGGAGGAGCGGCAGTCCTCCGTCACCGGCCTTACCGGCGGCGATGCGGAGCGGCTCTACGCCTATGCAAAGCGCGCGTTCTGCGGGCCGGCTGTGGCGCGGGCGGCGGCCGCAAGCATGGCCGTGGTGGAGGTGAATGCCGGCATGGGGCGTATCCTGGCGGCGCCCACGGCAGGCGCAAGCGGCATACTGCCCGGTGCGCTGCTCACCGCGGGGGAGCTGCGCGGCTGGGACGACGGTACGCTGATCAACGGCCTGCTCACCGCCGGCGCGGTGGGCTATCTCGTTGCGCACAACGCCACCATATCCGGCGCGGACGGCGGCTGCCAGGCGGAGACCGGCGCGGCGGCGGCGATGGCCGCCGCGGCAATAGCAGAGCTGGGCGGCGCAAAGCCCGAAGCTGCATTGGATGCTGCGGCGATAGCCCTCAAAAACGTGCTGGGGCTGGTCTGCGATCCGGTGGCGGGGCTTGTGGAGTGCCCCTGCATTAAGCGTAACGCTTTGGGCGCTGCAAACGCGCTGCTCGCAGCGGACATGGCGCTATCCGGCATAAAGAGCATAATCCCCTTTGACGAGGTGGTTAGCGCCATGCTGAGCGTGGGCCGCCTTATGAGCCCGGATCTGCGCGAGACCGCCAAGGGCGGCCTTGCAGCCACCCCCACCGGGCGCAGAATAAAAAAACAGGCCGGAGGAAACACACATGAGTGAAGCCCCTCTCCTGCCAAACGGCTGCTCCTTCGGCGCTGTGCCCGCGGGCTTTTCCTGCGCGCTGCCCGGGGCGCCGGAGTATGAGGCATGTGAGCTGGACGGGCTTATTGCAAAATTCCCGCGCAATGCGCACGCGGTATATTGTGCCGGCACACTTCTGGCGCTGGGCGTACATACCGCGCAGGCGGGCGACGCCCGCGCGAGCATGGCGCTGTTCGTACGCGAGGAGCATCGTATGTGCGGCATAGGCAGCGCGCTGGTACGGCTTATGCTGACGGAAATGGAAGCCTGCGGTGTGGATACCGCATACTGTGACCATGACGCAAACGCCGACTTTTCCGGCTTTCTTAACGGCATGGGGCTGCACGAAAAATACCGCGCCTTTCGCATGGTGTATCGCGGCGGGCCTAAGCAGGTGTTCCTGCGGTTTTCCACATACACCGATTCGATGTATAAGGAGGTACACAGGCTCACAAGCAACGCCTTCCTCCCCATGCGGCGCAGGCTGGGGATAAACCCAACCGTAGAGCCGCCCAGCACGGCGCAGCGCAGGGAGTTTGCGGCCCGGGCGGACGATTTTTTCGTATATATCCGGAATGATCATATCATCGCCGCTGGCAGCGCCGCGCACGGGGAGCTGGACGGCCTCTGCGTGGACGTTTCCTGCCGCAGGCAGGGTATAGGCGGGCAGCTTGCCGGCCACGGTATAAACAAGCTGCTGCACGAAGGCGCGGCCGAGATATACCTGTGGGCGGTCACCGCCAACACGGACGCCGTAAGGCTATATACGCACATGGGGTTTGAAACGACGCGGACGCATATCTTTTATACAAAAGAGCTGTCAAATTAAAAACCTGCGCGGTAACGACCGCGGTGCTGTTTAGCCGCCTTTCGTCAATCTCTTCTTATTATAATAAACACCTTGCTATACGACCGGCCATATGATAAAATATCATTGTATAAATGTATGCTCGAATGAAAGCGTAAATTCAGCGGAGGGAGCGGTTTTGCACCATGCGGATAGACCGGCTCAGGCTCACCAACTACCGCAATTACGAGCAGCTGCGTTTTGAACCGGCGCGCGGCATAAATGTACTCGTCGGGGATAACGCGCAGGGCAAGACCAATGCGCTGGAGGCGATTTTTTTATGCGCTTTCGGCCGCAGCCACCGCACGCCGCGGGATGGGGAGCTTATCATGCGCGGTACTGCGGGAGGCTATGTAGGCGCGGAGATCGGGGGCGAAATAAACCGCCTTATAGAGATAAAGCTGCGCGCCGGCGAGAACAAAAAGCTGTTTATAGACCGCGAGCAGGCTGTCAGGACCGGCGAGCTTATGGGTATACTCAATGTAGTGATGTTTTCGCCGGAGGATCTTGCGCTGGTAAAGCAGGGCCCCGCCGAACGGCGGCGCTTCATGGATATGGAGCTTTGCCAGATGCAGCCGGCCTACTACTACCGGCTTCAGCAGTACAATCGGGCGCTCAGGCAGCGCAACGCCCTGCTCAAGGATGATTCCTGCGCGCCGGGTATGCTGACGCTGTTCGATCAGCAGCTTGCGGAGCTGGGAGAGGGCGTCGTCCATGCACGCTGTGCGTTCCTTGATGCGCTTTCCACCGTGGCGCGGGACCTGCACTCCTCCATCACGGGCGGGCGGGAAAAGCTGAACGTATATTACCTGCCCAACATCGATCCGGACGCGGCCTCGGTGCAGCAAAGCATAATGGAAGCGCTTGCTGCAAGCGCGGCGGAGGATATGCGGCGCGGCTTTACTACGGTGGGCCCGCATCGGGACGATATCGGTATAAAGCTCAACGGTACGGATGTGCGCACCTACGGCTCGCAGGGGCAGCAGCGCACAGCGGCGCTTTCCATAAAGCTTTCTGAGCTTGCACTGCTAAACGACGACAGGGGCGAACCCCCCGTGCTGCTGTTGGACGATGTGTTTTCCGAGCTGGACGATTCAAGGCAAAGGCTGCTGCTGGGCGCGATGCAGAGCTGCCAAAGCTTCCTAACCTGTACGTCGCTTGCCGGGATCACCGGCGCCGGGGCGCGCGACATTACCGTGTTTGACTGCGCGGCGGGTACGCTCTGCCGTGTGTAATATTTGTTAACGAGGTGCATATGGAACAACATCACACCAATCACGAGGACTACAACGCCTCACAAATCCAGGTGCTGGAGGGGCTGGAGGCGGTAAAGCGCCGCCCCGGCATGTATATAGGCAGCACCGACTCGCGCGGGCTTAATCACCTTGTAAAGGAGCTTGTGGATAACTCCATAGACGAGGCGATGGCGGGCATCTGCACGCATATAGAGATCGTGATACATCCGGACAACTCCATTACGGAGCGGGACAACGGCCGCGGTATACCGGTGGATATGCACGAGAAGATGCATAAATCCGCCTTGGAGGTCGCGCTTACCGTGCTGCATGCCGGCGGTAAGTTTGGCGGCACCGGCTACAAGGTATCCGGTGGACTGCACGGCGTGGGGCTTAGCGTGGTAAACGCGCTTGCGGAGTGGCTTACTGTGGAGGTGCGGCGCGACGGCACGATATACGAGCAGCACTACCGCTACGGCGATCCGCAGGGGCCTGTGACCCCCGTGGGCAGGTATGCCGAGGACGAGGATTCCGGCACCTGCATCACCTATATGGCGGATCACAATGTGTTTGACTCGGTGGATTACGACTTCGACGTGCTTTCCACCCGTATGCGCGAGCTTGCTTTTTTGAACAAGGGGCTTACCATCACCGTGACCGACGAGCGCGTGGCGGAGGGCGAAAAGCCCGTGCGTAAAAGCTACTGCTACGAGGGCGGCATAAACGCATTCGTAAAGCATCTAAACAAGAATAAAGAGGTGCTGCACGAGGATCAGATATACATCGAGGCCTCAAGGAACGACCCGGAAAAGCAGGAGGTCGCCACCGTCGAGATATCCATGCAGTATAACGACGGCTACAACGAAAACATATTTGCATTTGCAAACAACATAAATACCGCCGAGGGCGGCAGCCATCTGATGGGCTTCAAATCCGGGCTTACCCGCGCCATGAACGACTATGCGCGAAAATACAAGCTGCTGAAGGACACGGACACCAACCTTTCCGGCGAGGACGTGCGCGAGGGGCTTACCGCGATAATCAGCGTAAAGCTGGTGGAGCCGCAGTTCGAGGGGCAGACCAAGACCAAGCTGGGCAACGCCTATGTGCGCAACCTGGTGGACGGCGCGCTGTACAGCGGCCTTTCCACCTACCTTGAGGAGCATCCCGCCGTGGCGCGCCAGCTTATAGATAAATGTATTACCGCCTCCCGCGCCCGCGACGCCGCAAGACGCGCAAGAGAGCTTACGCGCAGAAAGACCGCCCTGGACTCCACGGCTCTGCCCGGCAAGCTGGCCGATTGCAGCGAGAAGGACCCCTCCCTCTGCGAAATATTCCTTGTGGAGGGCGACTCCGCAGGCGGCAGCGCAAAGCAGGGCCGAAACCCCGCGTTCCAGGCGATACTGCCGCTGCGCGGCAAAATATTGAACGTGGAAAAGACCCGGCTCGACCGCATACTTGCAAACAACGAAATAAAGTCCATGATAACCGCGTTTGGCGCGGGCATGGACGGCGATTTCGATACCAGTAAGCTGCGCTACCACAAGATAGTCTGCATGACGGACGCCGACGTGGACGGCAGCCACATACGCATACTGATGCTTACGTTTTTCTACCGGCATATGCGGCCGCTTATCGAGGAGGGGTATGTTTACATCGCGCAGCCCCCGCTTTACCGCATAACCCGCGGCAGCAAGATGTGGTACGCGTATGACGACGACGAGCTGGAGCGCATACTTACCGAAATAGGCCGCGACCCCAAGCCGCTGATAAACCGCTACAAGGGCCTGGGCGAGATGAACCCGGAGCAGCTTTGGGAGACCACCATGGACCCGGAGCGGCGCATAATGCTGCGGGTGCATCTTGAGGACGCCATTCGCGCGGACGAGATATTCACCCTGCTGATGGGGGATAAGGTGGAGCCGCGGCGCGAGTTCATCGAGCAGAACGCGAAGATGGTAACGGAGCTGGACGTATAGGACGTATGAGTTTGAGAGGTATTCATGAGTGAGGACACGATAAACACCCGCGTAAGACCGCTGGACATAGAGCAGGAGATGAAAAAATCCTTTATCTCCTACGCAATGGCCGTTATAATCAACCGCGCGCTGCCGGATGTGCGCGACGGGCTCAAGCCTGTGCATCGCCGCATACTCTACTCCATGGACGAGCAGGGG
>CAZXRQ010000013.1:0-7415 GCA_964642795.1 uncultured Oscillospiraceae bacterium
CCAACAGGCGCAGCCTGTTGGCGAGAGGCAAAGACTGCAAGCTCGAAAAAGTCAATTTTGACTTTTTCGACAGACTGACCGGCCGCCCATACGGGCGGCCGGTCAGTCATTGTTTCTATGGTTTTATTGGGATTATCAGCCCACAGCGGTTAGCAGGAAGTACAATCCCGCACCCTTGCTGTTGCTGGCGGTATCACCGCAGGTTATCAGTATGGCGTTCATGCTGCCGGGGTTTCCCAGCACGGTGCCGTTAAACTGGCTGCAATAGCTGAGGAATGTGCTTACGCCATTAAGCGCCGTGTTGGTCTTTACGCTGGAGCTGGTGCCGCTGGGCGTTTCGAAAAACGCTACGACGCTCCATGTAGAGTAGCCGGCGTAGTTCATGTAGAAGGTGCTGGTGCCCACCGCGGCGCCTCCGCACTTTTCGCACTTCTTGCCGTTGGAAAGGCCATTTTGCACATGGTGCAGCGCATGGAAGCCGGTACGGCTGGTACGCATATTGTGGCCCATTATGACGGCGGGGTTGGCGCTGTAATCCAGCAGCGCATAGCAGCAGCTCTTGCCATAGCTAAGGTCGTTATAGTAGTAGCTTCCCCCGCTGGTCTTGCGGTTGCTCATTATGTCGAGATCTATGTTGGTGCCCGACACGGTTATATGGCCCCAAACATTGCCGGAGGGGTTGGACATGCCGGTGGAGGAGGTGCCGGTGGAGGAGGTGCCGGTGGACGGTACGCTGATGTCGCGGGTATATGCCCAGCCCTGCGTACCGTTGTACTGGATGAAGCTCCAGGTGCTGCCAGATGTGCCCAGCACGGTAACGCTGCTGCCCTTGGGCACGTTCATGATCTTGTTGGCGCCAGTAGCCTTATCCGCCGTATAGCGCAGATATATGGTGCTGTTGGCAACACCCGCATACTGCGTGACGCTGGTATAGCTGGTATCCAGCGTGCCCGCCGCCGTACCGGAGGACGAGCTGCCGCTGGCCGAGTCTACGTCCGCCTGATATGCCCAGCCCTGCGTGCCATTATAGTCTATGAAGTACCAGGTGCTGCCGTAGGTGCCGATAACGGTAACACTGCTGCCCTTGGCCACGTTCATTATCTTGTTTACGCCGACGGCCTTGTTGGGCGTATAGCGCAGATACACCGTGCTGTTGGTAACGCCCGCGAACTGGGTGATGTAGGTATAGTTGGTATCCAGTATGCCGGAGGAACTTCCAGACGAGCTTGAACCGGAGGAAGCGTCTATATCCTTCTGATACGCCCAGCCCTGCGTGCCGGAATAATCTATGAAGTACCAGGTGCTGCCGGACTTGCCGTATACGGTAACGCTGCTGCCCTTGGGCACGTTCATGATCTTGTTGGTGCCCACGGCCTTATTCGGCGTATAGCGCAGGTACACCGTGCTGTTGGTAACGCCCACAAACTGAGTGATGGTGGTATAGTTGGTATCCAGCGTGCCGGCTGTCGTACCGGCGGCCGTACCGGCGGCTGCGCCGGAGGCTGTCCCGGAGGTGGAAATGTCGCTCTTATACGCAAAGCCCTGATATCCGCCGTAGCTTATGCAGTAAAAGCTGCCGTTTTCGCCTATTACGGTAACGGCGGTGCCCTTAGGCAGATCCATTATCTTGTTGGTTCCCGCCGCGGAGTTGGCCGTGTAGCGGAAATACACAAGGCAGTTGGTTACCGCGGTAAAGCTATCCAGCGGATAGTACGAGTTCTCCTCGATGGCCATGGCGGGAGCCGCCATGCTCATCACGAAGCACAGCGCAAGTGCCAGCGCCGCGATACGTTTTACGATATGCTTGTTCATGTTGATTATTCCTTTCAGTACGCTGTTCCGTTATTTCTGCGGGTCCTCCCCGCCGTCGTCGGTTTTCTTCATATCGTCGCCGAAATCATACGGCGATATTATGCCGTCCTTATTGGTATCCTGCTCCTGCTCTTCCTCGTCGTCGTCAAACACGAACGCGGCGCGCAGAGGATCGTTGCTGGGCTTGCGGCGCTCCGTCTCGACCTGCTTCTGCGCCTCGGCGGCGGCCTTGCGATCCGTCATAGCTATGTTAAACGCCATCACCGCTACCAGCACCGCGAAGCCTGCGCCCCACAGTATCCAGTACCACAGCGAACCCACCTCCACGAAGGAGAGCATCTCGCCCAGGCTGCTCAGCGCAAGCAGTACGCCCGCGACGGAGCAAAGTATACGCATGATGAGCTTATATTTTTTGTAGTCGCACTTGGTGTACTTGTTTTCGAACAGGCGGCCCTTGCCCCTGATGCAGCAATACAGCAGGTAAGCGGACAGCGCAAGCTGGAAAATCCCGAAGAAGCCGCCCTGGGACGACGTGGTGGCCACAGTGTCTGTGGCGGATGCGTCAGTGGCGGATGCGTCAGTCACGGCAGCCGTATCTGCCGTTTCGGTCGTGCCGTATAGCATGGAACAGCCCGCCAGCGCAAGCGCGAGCACTGCAACAAGTACGAGGATACAAATGCGTTTCATGTAAAATCCATCCTTAATAGTTATTTTATGATATCAATCCTCCGCCGCCCATTCAACAGGTTGGAGAGGATGTTCAAAAAGAATTTATTTTTTCCCCGCCGCGCGTTACAGCCGCTTCAGCTTCGCACCGTCGCGGGAATCCTCCACGGCAAAGCCCATGGCCTTGAGCTCGTCGCGTATCTCGTCGGCGCGCGCCCAGTTCTTCTCGGCGCGGGCGCGGGTGCGCTCCGAAAGCAGCTCCAGCGCCGGCTCCGGGAACACCTCCGCCTTGTCGTGCTGCAGTATGCCCAGCACGCCGGTCAGCTCGCCGTACAGCCCGGCCGCGGCAAAAAGCGCTTCTTTGCCGCGCGGCTCGGTCACAAAAGTATTTATCGCGCGGGCAAGGTTGTATACGGCAGCTATAGCGTCCGCGGTGTTGAGATCGTCGTCCATGGCGGCGCAGAACTCCGCCTTGTAGCCGTCAAGCGACGCTGTAAACGCCGCGTCCTCACCGCTTGGCTCGCTAAGAGCGTGGCTTTGAGCCTCCTCCAGCCGCTCCTTTGCGGTGCGCAGGCGGGCAAGGCCTGCCTCGGCCTGTTCCACCAGCTCCGGCGCAAAGTTTACGGGGTTTCTGTACTGCGCGCCCAGCAGGAACAGCCGCACCGCCTCAAGATCGTATTCCTTGCTTATATCGCGCACCAGCTTGAAGTTGCCAAGCGATTTGGACATCTTTTCGTTGTCTATATTGATGTAGCCGTTGTGCATCCAATAATGCGCAAAGGGCTTGCCCGTAGCGGCCTCGGACTGCGCTATCTCGTTTTCGTGATGCGGGAATATCAGGTCCATGCCGCCAGCGTGAAGGTCGAAGGTCTCGCCCAGTATGGACATGCTCATCGCGCTGCACTCTATATGCCACCCCGGCCTGCCCTTGCCCCACGGGGAATCCCAGCTGGGTTCATTCGGCTTTGCGCCCTTCCACAGCGCAAAATCCAGCGGGTCGCGCTTGTGCTCAGTGGGGTCGATGCGCGCGCCGCTCTCCAGATCCTCTACGGATTGGCCGGACAGCTTGCCGTAGGAGGGCCAGCTGCGCACGGAAAAATACACGTCGCCGTTTTGCGCGGCGTACGCGTGGCCCTGCTCTATCAGCTTCTGCACCAATGCGATTATCTCGCCTATATGCTGCGTGGCGCGGGGGTTGCAGCTTGCGCGCTCTATTCCCAGTGCGTCCGCATCGGTATAATATTCCTTTATATAATGCTCGGCAACATCCGCCACGGTGGTGTTTTCCTCGTTTGCGCGGCGTATGAGCTTATCGTCTATATCCGTGAAGTTCTGCACGAACGTCACCTTATAGCCCATGTATTCAAGGTATCTGCGCATGGTATCAAACACCACGAAGGGCCTTGCGTTGCCTATATGGAAGAAGTTATATACGGTGGGCCCGCAGACGTACATCTTTATTTCGCCCGGGGTAAGCGGCACGAGTTCTTCCTTTTTGCGGCTCATCGTATTGTATATTTGCATAGCGGACTGACCTCCAATTTGCTTATCTGTTCATTATAGCACAGCCTTTAAGCCGTTGCACTCATCAGTATTTCATAAGCCGGTAAGCGACCATGCGCGCCCCCGCGAAGGTGAGCGCCTCCCGCGCATCCACCTGATAGTCCAGACACGCCGCCCGCACAGCACCCGGCTCCGCCGGCGCGCCGGCGCTCTCGCACAGCGCGGCGGTAAGCGACATAAACTCGTTTATGCCCAGATACCCAAACGGTATGCTCAGCGGGAACACTGGATTTGCGGCCTCCGCCCTGCCCCGCGCCGCCGCGGCGAGCAGCAGGTTTTCCGGCTGCGCGTGCAGCGCGCAAAGCTCGTTTGCAAGCGCCCTTATCCCCTTGCCGCCCATGTCCGGGCCGTCGAAAAACAGCAGGAAATTGAGCGGCTGCGCGCTCAAAGCATCAAAAAGGCTTTTAAGGCCCTGCATTGTATCCATGCGTATGAGCCTTACCTCGGGCAGCTCATAGGGCAGCGAGTATATCTGCGCGCTCTTGCCCACGCCCGGTTCGCCGCAAAGCAGCATATTCTCCGCGCGCTCGCCCCGCATGAAGCGTATCACGTTTTGCATCAGCTCCGCGCGCTCGGCCTCGTATATGTCGCCCGCAAGCGGCGCGGCCACCCCCTCATCCAATGGATGCAGCGTCCCGTCAAAGCTGAACAGCCTGTGCTGCAAAAACACGCCGCTGCCGCAAGTGGCAAAGCAGCTCCACAGATCGTCCGCCAGCCGTTCCCATTCCGGCTCAGAGCACATGCGCGCGTATAATTCCTCCGCCGCGCCGTCGCTCACCCACACGTCGCGCAGGCCGCTTTCGCCGTAATCCCAGCCCATCCATTCAAAATCCATAGGCGCTATGGCTGCGTGCGGCTGTATGGGCTCCGGCTCGCCGCGCGCAGGCAGAGGCTTTGCGCTGCCGCTCCACACGGCCGCGCTCATAAGCGATATGCTGTCACGCGGCTGACGCGGCGTCAGCTTATGCTCCCGGTAGCTCTCCTGCGCCATGCGCAGTATATCCTTTGCGCCTAGCTCGCTCAGCCTGCCCAGCAGCGCAAGATCCCGCCGCAGGGCGGCCATGAGCTCCTCGTCGGTGCGGCGCGCCGCTGCCAGTGAGGAAAACACATTTTCCCGCTGCGTTACAAGATATATAAGGTAATCCTTCCACAGCCCGCCGCTGACCCGCCGTGCGGGGCAATCGAGCAGACTGCGTATAAGCCGGTGCCACAGCGCGTCGCAGGCAAGCATATCCCCGTTAAGCAGCGCGCCCAGCATCGCCTCCATGGCGGAGGCCGGGCTTTCACCCGGTTCGCGCAGGACTGTAAGGCGGTTGAGCAGCGTGTACGCGCCCAGCGCACCCTCCCGGTAGCCGCAGCTTGAAAACTCCATAACAGCCGCCTTCCCGCGCGAATTCCGCGCATGATTTTCCGATTATTATGATATCACACGGCCATACGCCTTACAATATACGACTTATTCCGGCAGGCCGAACAGCGCGCAGGCGTTTCTGTACGTCGCCTCCATAAGCTCCTCCGTCTCCATGCCCCGCTCCGATGCAATGCGCTCCGCGGTAAGCCCTATAAGCGAGGGATCGTTCCGCTTGCCGCGGTGCGGCACGGGGGTCATGTACGGGCAGTCCGTCTCAATGAGCAGCCGCTCTATCGGCAGCCGCGCCGCTATATCCCGCTGCTTCACCGCGTTACCAAACGTTACCGCGCCGCCCAGCGCTACATACAGCCCCATGTCGATGCACTCGTACGCAGTCTCTATGCTGCCGGAAAAGCAGTGCAGCTCCCCGCGCAGGTTTTTCTTATGTGCGCGGAGTATATCCATTGCGTCGCCGTAGGCCTCGCGTATATGCAGGGTCACCGGCACGTCCAGCGCCTGAGCAAGCTCCAGCTGTGCTGTAAACCACCTGCGCTGCAGCTCGCGCGGGGAAAGATCGTAGTGGTAGTCCAGACCTATCTCGCCCAGCGCCAGCATCTTTTCGTGCTTTAGCGTGTTGGCTATCACGTCCATAAACGCATCGTCCATAACGTCCACGGTATGCGGGTGCATACCTACGGTGCCGTATATGAAAGCGTACTTGTTTATAAGCATCAGCGTGCGGTCAAGCTCGCGCAGGTCGCAGGCCACGTCTATAACGCGCGCAATGCCCGAAGCGGGCAGAGAGGCTATCACTTCCTCCCTGTCCGCATCAAAGGCTTTATCGTTCAAATGTGCATGTGTATCGAACAGCTTCATACATCCATTCCACGGAAACAGCGCAGCCGCTTCTAAGAGGCTTTTATTGTACCAGCATACCGCTGTCAAGCTCGCCGAGCGTGGTGATTACAGAGAGGTTCGCGTCCGCGTCGTCCGCGGCTGATAGTATCATGCCGCGGCTCTCTATGCCGCAGATCTTGCGCGGCTTGAGGTTGGCTACGATAACGACGGTCTTCCCCACGAGATCCTCCGGCTTATACCATTTCTTGATGCCGGAGACTATCGTACGCTGCTCCCCGCCCACATCCAGCGTGAACTGCAAAAGCTTTTCGCTCCGCTTTACCTCCACGCACTCCAGCACTTTGGCGGTGCGCAGCTCCAGCTTTTCAAAGTCGTCGTAGGTTATCTCGGGCAGCTCCTTGGGCGCTTCCGGCTCGGCCGGCGCGGCGGACGCCTGCGCCGCGGCTTCGGCGGCAGCCATGGTGGCGGCGGTCTCCGCCTCCAGCTCCTTTAATTCCTTGGCCACGTCTATGCGCGGGAAGAGCGCCTCTCCCTTGACCACTTTGGTGCCGGCCTTTATGCCGCCGTAGGCGTTCAGGCTGTCCACGCTGATAAGCGCGGGGTCGCTTATGCCCAGCTGACGGAATATCTCCGGCGCGGTGCGGGTAAGGAACGGGGTGAGCATAACGCCGATATAGCGCAGGCACTCCGCAAGGTTGTACATTACGGTGGCAAGGCGGGCCTTGCCGCTTTCCTCCTTTGCCAGCACCCACGGGCGGGTAACGTCGATGTATTTATTGCACGCGCCTACCAGCTCGAATATATCCGCGAGCGCCTCGGGCAGCTTCAGCGCGGACATATCGGTATCCACCTTTTTCGGCAGCGCGGCGGCGAGCTTAGTCACCGCGTCGTCCTCCTCCGGCACAATATCGCCGGGTGCGGGGATAACGCCGTCGAAATACTTTTCCATCATGCCAACCGTGCGGCTTAGGAGGTTGCCCAGATCGTTGGCCAGATCGCTGTTTATCCGGTATATCAGCGCCTCGTTTGAGAATACGCCGTCGCTTCCAAACGGCACCTCGCGCAGCAGGAAGTAGCGTATAGCGTCCACGCCGTAGCGGTCCACCAGCTTAACGGGATCCACTACGTTGCCCTTGGATTTGCTCATCTTGCCGCCGTCCAGCAC
>CAZXRQ010000013.1:7425-15413 GCA_964642795.1 uncultured Oscillospiraceae bacterium
TGGCCGAACACCTGCTTGGGAAGCGGCAGACCCAGCGCCATCAGCATGATAGGCCAGATTATGGTGTGGAACCTTACTATCTCCTTGCCCACCAGCTGCACGTCGGCGGGCCAGTATTTTTGCATGAGCTCATCGTGACCGGTAAGGTAGCCCAGCTTTGTGATGTAGTTGGACAGCGCGTCTATCCACACATACACCACATGCTTTTCGTCGAAGGACACAGGGATGCCCCAGGTAAATGTGGTGCGGGATACGCACAGATCCTCCAGCCCGGGCAGCAGGAAATTGTTGAGCATCTCGTTTGCGCGCGCGGGCGGCTGTATGAACTCCGGATGGGTCTTTATGTATTCGATAAGCCTGTCGGCGTACTTGCTGAGCTTGAAAAAGTAGCTCTCCTCCTCCACGGTCTCCACAGGGCCGCCGCAGTCCGGACAGCGCCCGTCCTTCAGCTGGCGGGGCAGCCAGAAGGATTCGCAGGGGGTGCAGTACTGGCCGGTGTATTTGGATTTATAGATATCGCCCTGATCGTACAGCCTTTTGAAGATCTTCTGCACACATTCCTCATGGTATTTATCCGTGGTGCGCACAAAGCCGTCGTTGGATATATCCATGAGCTTCCATAGCGACTGAAAGCCCGCCACGACCTCGTCCACGTACTGCTTGGGCGTAACGCCCTTTGCCTTGGCCTTTCTTTCTATCTTCTGGCCGTGCTCATCAGAGCCTGTAAGGAAGTACACGTCGCAGCCGGTAAGCCGCTTATAGCGCGCTATGGCGTCCGCGGCGACGGTGGTGTAGCTGTGGCCGATGTGCAGCTTGTCGCTGGGGTAGTATATCGGCGTGGTGATGTAAAACGTCTTTTTGTTCTCCATAAGCTTACGAAACCCTCCTGAAATAATAAACGCCCCGGGCAAACTGCCGTGGGACGACTTGGTCGAACGCGATGATGTATTATTCCCCGCTGATGGAACGGGGCTCGCACGGGGCCGCCCGCCGCAGATAACTGCGTATGCGTCATTGTACTCAATTATATTGGCGTTTGTCAAGCACTGGCGGTACGGGTATAATAAGAACATGCTATACGATGACGAACAGCTTGACGACCTGCAATATAACGGCCTCGCCATAATAAGAAAAAAGCGCGGCTTCACCTATGGCCACGACGCGGTGCTGCTTGCTAACTTCCTGCGCGCAAAGCCCGGCGAGCGCTGCATAGACCTGTGCGCGGGAAGCGGCATAATCGCAATACTCGCCGCAGCGAAGACCGGCGCCGCGTTCTGTGGCGTGGAGCTGCAGGAGGAGCTTTGCATTATGGCGAACCGCAGCGCGGAGCATAACGGCCAGGCCATACGCTTTTACCGCGCGGACATACGGGCGCTGCCCTGTGCTGACATACCCCGCGAGGGCTTTGACGCGGCCTGCTGCAACCCGCCGTATGACCTTGGCGGCACGGAAAGCTCGAACCAAGGGCGAAATATTGCCACCAAAGGCGCGGAGTGTACGATAGAGGACGTTTGCTCCGCCGCCTCGCGCCTTCTTCGCTACGGAGGCAGGCTTTACATCTGCTACCCCGCGTCGCTGCTGACACCGGCCGCGGGGGCGCTGGCTGCAGCCAGGCTGCAGCCCAAACGCATGGCGTTTGTGCGCGCAAAGCGCGCCAGCGCCCCCTACCTCGTCCTTATCGAGGCGAAGAAGGGCGCATCGGCGGGCCTTTGCTACGATCCCGACATAATACTGGAGGAGACACCATGAGCGGCATACTCTATCTTTGCGCCACCCCGATAGGCAACCTTGAGGATATCACGCTGCGCGTAAAGCGCATACTGGGCGAGGTATCCTGTATATATGCGGAGGACACGCGGCACAGCGCAACGCTGCTTAACCACCTTGGCGTAAAGGCCCCCCTTATCTCCTGCCACGAGCATAACGAAGCAGAGCGCGCAGCAGAGATAGCCGAGCGCGTTACAAACGGCGAATCCGTAGCGTATATATCCGACGCGGGGCTCCCCTGCATATCCGATCCCGGCACGCGTATAGTGCAGGAGTTCATCTCACGGGAGCTTCCCTACACCGTGCTGCCCGGAGCGAGCGCGCCGCTGACGGCGCTGGCGCTCTCCGGCATGGAGGCGGAAAACGCCTGCTTTACCGGCTTTTTGCCGCGCGACGCAAAGCCCCGGCGCGAGCGTATCACGGCGCTGTGCAGGCATCCCGGCGCGCTTATAGTATACGAAAGCCCGCTTCGCATAGCCGATACCTGTATGGAGCTTGCATCCGTTTGGGGCGACCGTCCCGCCTGCCTCGTACGGGAGATATCCAAGCTGCACGAGCAATGCGTGCATGGCAGCTTGGATGAGCTTGGGGCGCGCTATGCGTCCGCCCCGCCCAGGGGCGAATGTGTGCTGGTGGTAGCAGGCGCATGTGAACAGTCCGCGCCCACCGCCGAGGCTGCGGAAGACTACATACGAGGGCTGCTCGGCTCCGGCCTTTCCGCAAAGGATGCAGCCAAGCAGGCGGCGGCGGTGCTGGATATGCCCAAGAATGAGGCGTATGCGATAGCCTTGAGCATAAAGAGCGAATTATAGCGGCAGCGCGGCTAATTTTAAATCGCTTCACTGCCCCGTCACTGTGAGTTCACGTGACGGTAATAGAATATAACGTTATATTTTTTATTTGGGAGTGCATATAGATGCCGCGATACAGCGTAAAACGACCCATGACCGTTATAGTCTGCGCAGTGCTGGTATTGGCGCTGGGCATACTTTCCTTTACCAAGATGCAGACCAACCTGCTGCCCGAGTTTGAGCTGCCGTATGTGGTGGTGTACACCGCCTACCCCGGCGCAAACCCCGAAAAGGTCGAGGTCGCGGTAACTCAGCCGCTGGAGAGCGTGCTGTCCACCACCGGCGGGCTCAGCGACATGACCAGCGTGTCCAGCGAGAACTCCTCCATGATACTTATGGAGTTCGCCTATTCCACCAATATGGACAGCGCCATGATAGAGATAAACAGCAACATCGAGATGGTCAAGGGCTATCTTGACGACGCTGTTTCCACCCCGTATGTGGTGCAGATAGACCCGGATATGCTGCCCGTGCTGGTGGCGGCGGTGGATTATGAGGATATGGATTCGCTTGATATAAGCGCGTTTGTTTCGGATGACTTGCTGCCCGCCTTGGAACGCGTGGAGGGCGTGGCGGATATAACCGCCATGGGATCGGTCACGGAATCTTTGGAGATAACGCTTTCCCACGACGCGATAAGCGAGCTGAACGCGCGGCTGGTCGCAGCGGTGGACGAGGAGCTTGCCGAGACCCAGCAGGAGCTGCTCGACGGCTACGACGAAATAGACGACGGCCGCAGCGCGCTCTCCAAGGAGCTGCGGGCGCAAAAGCGGGCGCTGGATGAGGCTCTCGCCGAGCTCAAGACCGGACTTAGCGACATAGATACCAACCGCGACATACTGAAGGGCAAGCTTGCGCAGGCCAAGTCTGCGCTTTCGCAGCTGACCTCGGCACGGGAATCGCTCCAGCAGCTGATAGTCGGCTACGACGGTCTGGACGCGCTTCGTACCCAGAAGGCGCAGCTGGAAGCGGCGCTGCCGCTTATCCCTCCCGCAAGCGCCACGGATATAGCAGCGGCACAGGCGGCGATAGCCGCGCTGGACGCGCAGATAACCGCGATAGAGAGCGCCGCCGCCGGCAGCACCCAGGCTCAGCGCCTTGTGCAGCTGGATGAGCTTACCAAGCAGATAGCCGAAGTAAACGCCGGCATAGTTCAGCTTGAAGCCGCGATAACCCAGCTTAACACGGCAGAGCAGGAGCTGGAAAGCAGCGTGGAGCAGGTGGAAGCGGGCTACGATCAGCTGGACGACGCGCGGGACGACGCGGAAGCCCGGCTGGACGACGCCGAAGCCCAGCTGGATGAAGCGCAGGAGCAGTTTGACGAGGCGGCCGACGAGGCTTTGCGCGCCGCCGACTTAGGCGGGCTGGTGACGGAATCCACCATAGCGCAGATACTCGCCGCGCAGAACCTTTCCATGCCGGCGGGCTACGCCGCGGAGGGTGATGCCCGCTACACCGTGAAGGTGGGCGACGAGTTCTCCTCCATAGCGGAGCTGGAGGAGCTGCTCTTGTTCAATATGGAAACGGCGGATATCGGCGACGTGCGCCTGGGCGATATTGCCACGGTTGCGCTTGTAAACGACGCGGACACAAGCTACGCCAAGATAAACGGGCGCGACGGCATACTGCTGGTGGTACAGAAGCAAAGCTCCTTCAGCACCACAGAGGTTTCCTCCGCATTACAGGATGCGATAGACCGGCTTATGGCCGATAACCCCGGCCTCACGATAACCACCCTGAGCGATCAGGGCGTATACATCAACATAATCACAGGCTCCGTGCTTAAAAACCTGCTGATGGGCGGCGCGCTCGCGGTGCTAATGCTGCTGATATTCCTAAGGAGCGCACGGCCCACATTCATTGTGGCGCTGTCCATACCGCTGTCGCTGATGCTTGCGGTAACGCTGATGTACTTTACCGGCATATCGCTCAACCTCATCTCGCTTGCGGGCCTTGCCCTGGGCATAGGTATGCTTGTAGATAACTCCATTGTGGTAATAGAAAACACCTACCGGCTCCGCGCGGCCGGCCTCTCCCCCGCGAAAGCCGCCGTGCAGGGCGCGCGCGAGGTGGGCGGCGCAATAACCGCCTCCACGCTTACCACGATATGCGTATTCCTCCCCATAGTGTTTTCCGAGGGCATAGCGCGGGAGCTGTTTGTGGACATGGGGCTGACTATCGCCTACTCGCTGCTTGCAAGCCTGCTTGTCGCCATGACGCTGGTGCCCGCGACCGGCTCCATGCTGCTCGTTAAGGAAGCCCCTGAGCCGGGCGCCTTCTACAAGCGCCTTGTAAGCGCATACCAGCGCAGTCTGCGCTTTGCGCTTTCCCACAAGGCGCTGATACTCATACCCGTGTGCGCCCTGCTGATAGTTTCCGTTTACGCCGCGGCGGTAAGCGGCACGGCGTTTATGCCGAAAAGCGATACCAGCCAGATAGTCGCAAACATAGAGTTTGACGCCTCCCGGGAGCTCACCTCCTCCGAAAAGCGCAAGCTGGAGGACACGCTTTCCGACGCAGTGAGGGCTATCGACGGCGTAGCCGTAGTTGGCGCAATGGAAAGCTCCACCAGCGGCATGAGCTTATCCGGCGGCGACGCTATGTTTTACATACTGCTGGAAGACGGCCGCACGCTAACCAGTGACGAAATAGGCGCGAAGATAATCGACGCGGCGGCGGATATGCCCGTGACCGTATCGATCTCCAGCGGCAATATGGATATTTCCATGCTCAGCGGCACCGGCATAGAGGTGAATGTCTACGGCGCGGAGCTGGATACCCTGCGCGATTCCGCCCGCGAGATAGCCGATATACTTTCCTCCGTTCCCGGCATACAGTACGTTGACGACGGCACCGGAGACCCCGGTACGGAACAGCGCATTGCCGTGGACAAGGAGGCCGCCGTGCGCTATAAGCTGACCGTGGCGCAGGTTTACGCGCAGGTGGCAGCACGCCTTGATTCGGAGCTTCCCGCCACCAACGTCACCATAGACGGAACCGACCTTTCCGTGATAATCGCGCAGGACCGCCTGCCCACACGAAGCGGCCTTGCGGATATCGTCATAACCGGCACCGACGCTGACGGCAGGGAGATAGACCTCCGTCTTGGCGACATAGCCACTATAACCGAGGCGGAAACGGCAAGCAGCATCTCCCGCAGCAACAATAAACGCATGATAAGCGTCACGGCGACCCTCGCAAGCGGCGAAAACATCGGCCTTGTAAGCGCGGCCGCGGAGGCGGCGCTCGCCTCCTACGCCCTGCCGGACGGCTACACCATGGAGTTTTCCGGCGAGAACGCCACGATAAACGATACCCTCAAGGAAGTCGGCAACATGGCGCTGCTCGCACTTCTGCTTATTTACCTTATAATGGTTGCTCAGTTCCAGTCGCTGCTGTCCCCGTTTATCGTTATGTTCACTATCCCCCTGGCGTTTACCGGCGGGCTGCTGCTGGAATGGGCGTGCGGCTTCGAGCTTAGCGTGATAAGCGCGCTCGGCCTGCTGGTACTGCTGGGCGTGGTCGTCAACAACGGCATAGTGTTTGTGGACTGTGCAAACGGCGTCTACCGCGAAAGCTCCGACCGCCGCGAGGCCCTCTGCCTGACCGGCGCGCGGCGTATGCGGCCTATCCTCATGACCGCGCTGACCACGGTGCTAGGCCTTATGACGCTTGCGTTCGGCGCAGGCGCGGGCGCGGATATGCTGCAGCCCATGGCGGTGGTGATAATCGGCGGGCTTGCCTACGGCACGCTGCTTACCCTCTACGTTATCCCCATACTGTATGACTCGTTCGTCAGAAAGCCTCCCAAGGCGGTTGATATCGAATAATATATTCACGTCCTGCGTGGTTGCAATACGCCGTGCGGGACGTTATCATAATATGTGTATTCAAACTAATATTATCGGAGGTGCCTCATGAATTCTAAGGTAGACGCCTGGATCGACGTCCACAGCGACGAGCTTGTCAACGTTTTGCGCGAAAACATGAAAATCCCCAGCGTTAAGGGCGACCCTGCGCCCGGCGCGCCACTTGGTACGGACGTTAAGCGTGCGTTGGATCATGCGCTGGACGCAGCGCGCGGCTTTGGCTTTGCCGTGCGCGATATGGATGGCTATATAGGCATAGCCGACTATGGCGAGGGAAGCGAGACCCTCGGCGTTATGGCGCATCTGGACGTGGTTCCCGCCGGCGAGGGCTGGGAATGGGAGCCCTTCGGCGCGGCGCTTGAAAACGGGCGCATACTTGGCCGCGGCGCCATGGATGACAAGGGCCCCGCGTTCGCCGCCATGTTCGCGCTTGCCGCCATCAAGGAATGCGGCCTGCCTATGAAGCGGCGTGTCCGCATAATGCTGGGCTGCGACGAGGAGAGCGGCTGGGACTGCATCCACCACTACAACGAAACCGGCGAGCCCATGCCCGAACTCGCCTTCTCCCCCGATGCGGACTATCCCGTGGTCCACTCCGAAAAGGGCATATATCAGGGCACCTTCCGCCGCATATTCCCCTCCGCGCTCCGCATCCGTTCGGGTGAACGCGCAAACGTAGTCCCGGGTCTTGCTACCGCCCATGTTGAGCTGCCCATGCAGCGCGTGCTGCCCATCGCCGAAGCCTTCATGGAAAACAGCGACTTCCCCTGCGCTATCACCGCCGCCGAAACCGGCTGCAATATTGAGATGCGCGGCCTCTCCGCCCACACCTCCACCCCGGAGCTGGGCAAAAACGCGCTTACCGCACTGCTTATGCTGCTTGACAAGCTCCCGCTTTCCGGTACCGACGCCGAAGTTGTCCACACGCTCTGCACCGTGCTCGGCATGGAGCAGCACGGCGAGAGCGCCGGGCTCGACGTTACCGACGCCTCCGGCCGGCTCAGCCTCAACCCCGGCGTGATGGATTGGGACGATCAGGGGCTAAACGGCCTTACACTGGACATCCGTTACCCCGCCTGCCTTAACGGAAACGAGGTTACCGCAAAGCTCCTTTCCGCCTTCGCTCCCGCCGGGCTCGAGCTCGCCGGCTTCAACGACAAGGATCCCCACTTCGTCCCCGAGGACAGCGAGCTGGTCAGCGCGCTCATGACGGTATACCGCGAACGCACCGGCGATATGTCGGAGCCCAAGCGCATCGGCGGCGGCACCTATGCCCGCGCTATGGAAAACGCCGTTGCCTTCGGCTGCGAACGCGACGGCATCGACAACCGCATCCATATGCCCAACGAGTTCATCGATGTGAAATACCTCCTTGAGGACTGCAAGATTATTGCCGACGCGATAATCGCTCTCGCCTGCCGCTGACCTACTTCTTTTTTGAAAAAAAAGAAGTAGGCAAGAAAAAACCGCGTACGCTCCCTCAAAAGCCCGATAAATCGAG
>CAZXRQ010000013.1:15513-35145 GCA_964642795.1 uncultured Oscillospiraceae bacterium
TAGCAGGCAAGAAAAAACCGCGTACGCTCCCTCAAAAGCCCGATAAATCGAGTAGCAGGCAAGAAAAAACCGCGTACGCTCCCTCAAAAGCCCGATAAATCGAGTAGTAGGCAAGAAAAAACCGCGTACGCTCCCTCGTTTTTCGCAGAAAACGAGAAACTGGCAAGAAAAAATAATGTACGCTCCCTCATACTAAAACCTCCTGTCGTTTTTATCTCACGACAGGAGGTCTATTTTCTCAATGTCCACTCCGTGGGGCTCAGTTCAATATGCGGGGCGGCCGTACTGTTGAAATTGCCCGATTGGGCTTTCCGGAGCTGCGGACTTTACCGCACGGCCCGCAAACAAACCGGAGCTAATGGGCTGAACGCCGCTCACGGGCTTAGGAAGCCCTCTTCCGCCGATGGCTTTAGCGTCAGCTCTGCGGCTTTTCGCCCGTTTCCCCATTGTGCTTATCTTCGCCGGCATCAATGCCTATTCGGCCCTTTCCGGCAAATTCCTTCTTAAGCGTGCGCGATACCGCCTTGTACAGCAGAAATGTCACTACGCTGTTTATGCCGGCCTTTGCCGCGTTGAAAGCCACAAACAGCCACATCGCGCTCCATATCATGCCCTGCGCGGCCGCATAGCTCATGGTATCGCTTTGCAGGAACATGGGCGAGATGTAGTAGTTGAGCGGCACCATTATAGCTATCATTGTGATCGCGCCGCAGCCCAGCGCTGCCAGCGCACCCTTGCGCGTATGGCGCATACGGTATATCACGCCGGCAACCATGACGAACCCGCCGGTGGCCAGAAAGTGCATAAGCGCGCCTATCCAGCCGCTTTGCGGGCTGACCAGCTGCCACTGCATAACGCTTACCACGGCGGTCATGCAAAGCCCGGCCACCGGCCCGTACATGAACGTGCCTATGAGTATTGGCACATCCGCCATGTCATACTCGAGAAAGCTGAGCGAGGGTATCAGCGGGAAGCGAATTAGATATACCAGTATTATTGCTATGGCGCAAAGCAGCCCCATCTTTACCATCCGGTTAACGGACTTATTCCGCATAATAATGACCTCCGTTATAAAAAAATAACCCCCGTAATGCACGGGGGATGTGCGCGAAAAAAAGCCGCGCCGCTTCTTCCATCCGGACTGCGTCCAGCGCGCTGCACGCGCTGGCATTACCGTCGGCACCGGGATCTGACCGGACTCCTGCCAATATAAACTGGCTCGCGGGCTCATCGGACGACGGGGCTTCACCCCTTGCCGCATTACCGCCGGTGTGGATTCTCACCACCCCCGAAGCTCAGATGATTATAGCGCCCCAAAATGTGCTTGTCAATGGAAAAATTTATTGAGTTTTTGCCGAAAACGGGCGCTGCCTGCCGCAAAGCCGGCCCCGGGCGCGCGGCGCGCGAAGCGCGCATGCGCGGGCGGAGCCCGCGCGAACCGCCTGCGGTTCACGCGCGCCCGGGGCCGGCTTTGCGGCAAAACTTCCGTTTTCCATGTTTCACGTGAAACACCTTGCGCGCACCCCCCACAATCGGTTATCATGTTTCCGGCTGGCAGCCGCACAAATAAACCAAGGAGGCCTCTATCCATGAACATGATCTGGCCCATCGCCCTCATCGTACTCTCCAATACGTTCTATCAGATATGCGCAAAGTCCACCCCCGATGCGATAGACCCCCTCGCCTCCCTCGTCGTTACCTACCTTGTCGGCGCGGTCGTATCCCTCGTGCTGTACTTTGTTCTCGCCAAGGATGCAAACCTTATACGCGAATACCGCCACCTAAACTGGACCAGCATAGTACTGGGGCTTGCCATCGTCGGGCTTGAAGCCGGCTCCTTATATATGTATAAGGCAGGCTGGCAGATAAGCATAGCCCAGTTTGTCTGCAGCGCCCTGCTCGCGGTAGTGCTGATAATCGTTGGGAGGCTTTTCTACCACGAGGCCATCACCGTAAAGAAGGTGCTCGGCATTGTGCTGTGCGCGGGCGGGCTTTTTCTCCTCAACCGGTGACCTCCCGCGGCGCAGCTGCGCCGCGCTATGTTTCACGTGAAACAATTTTTGCGCCGTCATATATGCGTGAACACGGCGCACGTTTTCATCAACAGAGTTTTTATTGTCTGGCGATTGCTTTTCACGCATATTTGCTCCATAATATACACGCTCAGACAGGAGGTTTTTTATGAAGCAAATGACACGCATAGCGCTCGTTACCAGCGGAGGGGACTGCCAGGGGCTCAACGCCGCCATCCGCGGCGTGGGCAAGGCATTGCTGAATCAGCTTGAAAACATCGAGATTTTCGGCATGTACGACGGCTACCGCGGCCTGGTCGACGGTGACTATAAGTTTATGGAAATTAAGGATTTCTCCGGAATACTTACCGAGGGCGGCACTATACTCGGCACGTCGCGCCAGCGCTACATCCCCGGCAAGGACATCGTGGATGAATCGGGCGAAAGCCTTATCCCCGCCATGCTGGATACCTACAACCGCATCAATCTGGACTGCCTTATCGTAATGGGCGGCAACGGTACGCAGAAGAGCGCAAAGCTGCTGGCCGACGCCGGAATGAACATCATCACCCTGCCCAAAACCATCGACAACGACATATACGGCACGGATACCACCTTTGGCTTTCAAAGCGCCGTGGACATCGCCACCAATGTGATAGACTACATCCATTCAACCGCCAGCTCGCACAGCCGCATTTTCGTAGTGGAGCTGATGGGCCGCGACGCAGGCTGGCTCACGCTTAACGCGGGCATTGGCAGCGGCGCGGATGTGATACTTATCCCCGAGATACCCTACGACCTTGACAGCATCGCGGACGCCATCGAAGCCCGCAAGCGGGGCGGACGCAGCTTTACCATCATTGCCTGCGCCGAGGGCGCCATAGAGAAGGGCGACGCGATACTGGATGAGGACACCCGCCGCGCCAAGAAGGAAAGCAGCCGCTACTCGGCCGTATCCTATGCCATCGCCGCAGAGCTGGAGAAGATCACCGCTCAGGAAACAAGGGTAGTAGTACCAGGCCACTATCAGCGCGGCGGCCCGCCCTGCCCCTATGACAGGGTGCTTGCTACGCAGTTTGGCACCGCTGCTGCGCAGCTTATAATCGAAAAGAAGTACAATAATATGGTTGCCATACAAAACGGCGAAATAACCCACATCCCCCTCGAGGTGGCCGCCAGCAAGACCAAGCTGCTCCCAGTGGATCATCCTATGATAAAGGTTGCACGTGATATGGGCGTGTGCTTCGGGGATTGACGTACTTCTTTTTAAAAAAAGAAGTACGCAAGAAAAACAGCGTACGCTCCCATGTCGGCCCGTGCAATACCAAAGGCGGCTTCTTCCAAAAAAGAAGTACGCAAGAAAAACAGCGTTCGCTCCCATGTTAGCCCGCGCAATACCAAAGGCGGCTTCTTCCAAAAAAGAAGTGCGCAGGAAAAGCCGTTCCGCTGCTCGATCTGGCGTTTACGCCAATGTTTCACGTGAAACATTGTTGTGAATCCCGCGCGGGTGTTATATACTTTATACAGCAATAACAGCTACTACTTTCAACGGAGGAATTCCATTGGCAAAGATAATCGCAGTTGCAAATCAAAAGGGCGGCGTGGGCAAAACCACTACCACCGTTAACCTCGCGGCCTGTGTCGCGGCGCGCGGCAAAAGCGTGCTGTGCGTGGATATTGACCCGCAGGGCAATACCACCAGCGGCCTCGGCGTGGACAAGGATACGCCCAAATACAGCATATATGACGTGCTGATAAACGGCGTGCCCGCGCGCGACGCGCTAACCGGCACCGTGGCGGAGCGGGTAATGATACTGCCCGCGCGTAAGGAGCTGTCCGGCGCTGAGGTGGAGCTTGTAAACGTTCTCGCGCGCGAAAAGGTGCTTAAGGGCGCTTTGGATACTTTGCGCGGCGATTTCGACTATGTGTTTATCGACTGCCCGCCGTCGCTCGGCCTGCTGACGATAAACGCGCTTACCGCCGCGGACACGCTGCTTGCGCCGATACAGTGCGAGTACTACGCGCTGGAGGGGCTTTCGGATCTTATGAACACCGTTAAGCTCGTAAGCGCGCGGCTCAACCCCAATCTCAACGTGGAGGGCGTGGTGCTTACCATGTTCGACGCGCGCACCAACCTCTCCTCACAGGTGGTGCAGGAGGTAAAGAAGTTTTTCAAAAATAAGGTGTACAGCACCATCATCCCCCGCTCCATACGGCTTGGCGAAGCCCCCAGCTTCGGCCTGCCTATAAATATGTACGATCACGGCTGCGCCGGCGCGAAGGCGTATTTCGCGCTTGCGGATGAGCTTATTGCAAAGGACGGTGTTGACTGATGGCGCAGAAACGCGGGCTTGGCCGCGGGCTGGACGCGCTGCTGGGCGATTATGAAACCGCGCCCGCAAGCGGCGTGCAGCAGCTTGACGTATACCTTATAGATACCAACCTCGACCAGCCGCGTAAGGCATTTGACGAGGATAAGCTCAACGAGCTTGCAGGCTCCATATCCCGCCACGGTATGGTGCAGCCCATTATAGTAAAGAAGAACGGCGACCGCTATACGATAATCGCGGGCGAACGGCGCTTTCGTGCTGCGCGCATAGCCGGACTATCCAGTGTGCCCGTGGTAGTACGGGATATGCCGGACGCCGAGGTTATGGAGGTTGCGCTTATAGAAAACCTTCAGCGCGAAAACCTCAACCCCATCGAGGAGGCCGCCGCTATACGCTTCCTTATGAGCCAGCACGATCTTACGCAGGAGGAGGTAGCCTCGCGCCTAAGCAAGAGCCGCCCCGCCATCGCCAACTCGCTAAGGCTGCTTGCGCTCCCCGGCGCCGTACAGGATATGCTGCGCGAAGGGCGCTTGCAGGCGGGCCATGCCCGCGCCATCGCCGCCATCAAGGATGAAGCCGCCGCGACCGCGCTCGCTGAAGATATTGCTGCTCACGGGCTTTCCGTACGCGAGGCCGAAGCACGCGCCCGCACAATAAACGAGTCCGGGGAAAGGCCCGCAAAGCCCGCTCCCTCCCCCGCCCCGCGCGACGCGGACATCGCCGCCGCGGAGGAGCAGCTCAGAAACGCGCTTGGCACCCGCGTTACCATTGCCGGCACGCAGGAGCGCGGCCGTATCGTGATAGAATACTACACCCGCGAGGGGCTGGACGCGCTGTACACCGCGCTTACTACGGACAACGCCTAAAAGGAGAATAACATGATAAGCATATTCAACCGCCGCGAGCTTTGCATCACCCGCGACGCCGAAACCGAACGGCGCGTCGTCTCCGCGCTGGATAAAGCCGGCATTGAGCATACGGTCCGAAGCGCCTTCCCTACCAATCCCGGAAGGTCGCACGGCGCACCCGGCATACGCGCGGACGCAGCGTACGAATACCGCGTATATGTCAAATGCCGCGACTATAAAAAAGCATATTCAGCAATATGCGGCTATGATAAGGGCAACTGATCAGAGGTATGTTGATATGAAGCTATCCTTTACGAAGATGCACGGGCTGGGCAACGACTTTATAGTTATCAACGATATGCAGCTTTCACCCGGGCTGGATATCGCCCCGGAGCAGGCCCGCGCGCTTTGTCATCGCCGTACCGGAATAGGCGCCGACGGCGTGATACTCGTCCGTCCAAGCGACGCCTGTACTCTGCGCATGACGCTTTTCAACAGCGACGGCTCTGAAGCCGAGATGTGCGGCAACGGCATACGCTGCTTTGCAAAGTACGCATACGATACCAAGCTGATAAGCGCCGATACGCTCTCGGTGGAAACTCCGGCCGGCGTGATGCGAATAAAGCTCACCGTACAAAACGGCTTGGCAACGGCCGCCGCCGTGGATATGGGCGTGCCCTGCCTCAAGCGCGCGGACATCCCCATGACAGGCGACCCGGACGCGGATTGCCTTGAGCAGCGCATGACGGTGGACGGGCGCGAATACGTCTACTCCAGCATACTGCTGGGCGTGCCGCACACGGTGGTATATGTCGACGATATCGCGCATACCGACATTGCCCGCATAGGCCCGATAATAGAGCATCTCCCTCAGTACCCCCGCCTTACCAACGTAAACTTCGCACAGGTGCTGGACGACCGCACCGCGCTAGTGCGTACATGGGAGCGCGGCTGCGGCGCAACGCTGGCCTGCGGGACCGGCAGCTCGTCCGTCGCGGTATGCTGCGCGGCCGCCGGCAGGACGGGCAGGCAGGTGGAGATCCGCCTTGCCTTAGGCTCACTCTACATCGACTGGCGGCAGGACGGCCATGTGATAATGACCGGCCCCGCGGCGTACAGCTTTACCGGCGAAACCGAAATATAACGGAGGATATTATCACATGACCCAGCATTACACGTTTTTTCCGCACGGCACCTGCTCTACGCAGATAGATCTTGATATAACCGACGGCATTCTGCACAATGTTGTATATCAAAACGGCTGCAGCGGCAATCTGCAGGCACTGGGCAGGCTTGTTGAAGGCATGCCGGTAGCCGAGGTGATATCACGGCTGCGCGGCATCAGCTGCGGCGGCGGCCCCACCTCCTGCGGCGACCAGCTGGCATGTGCGCTGGAAAAGCTGCAGGCATAAAGAAGCTGCGCGGGGCGCGGCGGCGCGTTCTGCGCCGGAAAAAACGGCATAGCCGTTTTTGGCCGGCGCGGAACAAGTTCCGGCCGAAGGCCGGAACGGACGCAATGCGTCCAGCGCCGCCGCGCCCCGCCCGTTTTTTACATCGCGCCATATTTACACCTCTACCGCGCAAAAAATTATTAAAATCCGCAAATTTACCCTTGACTCTTACCTAACGTAATAGTTTACGCTTAACACATCGGAAGGGAGGTGGCAGATATGCTATCGGTACACGAGGTAAGCGAGCTGTGCGGGGTGAGTATACGCGCCTTGCACCATTACGACCGTATAGGCCTGCTTTCGCCGGACGAGGTAACGCCCGCCGGATACCGGCTGTACGGCGAGACCGCGCTATCCCGGCTTCAGCAGATAATGTTCTACCGCGAGCTGGATTTTTCGCTCAAGGAGATACTCGCGCTGCTCTCATCGCCGGACTATGACCGCGCGGCTGCGCTCAATGCGCAAAAGGAGCTGCTCGGGCTAAAGCGGGAACGCCTTGGCGCGCTGATAGCTCTCATCGAGCGGACGCTTACTTCCGAAAATACATTAACTGAGTTTGAGGAGTTTGATATGAAAGAAATTGAAAAGGCAAAGCAGAAGTACTCTGAGGAGGCGCGAAAGCGTTGGGGCGGCACTAAGGAATATGCGCAGAGCGAGGAAAAGCAAGCATCGCGCACCGCGGTGCAGTCTAACGCAATGCAGGCCGAGGCGGACGCCATAATGGACGGCTTCGCAGAGCTGGCCTGCGGCGATCCCGCCTCGCCCGCAGCGCAGGCGCAGGTAGAAAAATGGCAAAGCCACATAACCCAGTATTATTATGAATGCAGCAAGGAGATACTTGCCTCGCTCGGCGAGATGTACGCAGGCGATCCGCGGTTTGCGGAAAATATCGACTCGCACGGCGCGGGTACAGCACAGTTCATGCACGACGCAATCCGCATATACTGTAAATAGCCTGTATCACAGGCGGGGATGGTCTTTTTAGGCCATCCCCGAGCCTGTCGAAAAAGTCAATTTTGACTTTTTCGAGCTTGCAGGCTTTGCCTCTCGCCTACAGGCTGCGCCTGTTGGCTCCCGGGCGGCAAAGCCTGAGAAGAACGGGGAAAATCTGCGATTTTCCTTCCGGTCTGACGCACCTGTCGATAAACCCCGGGATTATTAAGGGCTGCGGCCCTTAATAATCCCGGGGTTTATCGACAGACTGGGGGATGGTCTTTTTAGACCATCCCCGCAGGCATACAGGCAATGCTATTCTTGGCCGAACAGCTCCGCAAACAATGCGTCGGCCGACTGGCCGAGGCGTGAATAAAACTCATCGTAGCGCGCAAGCAGCAGCACGCCCTCCGGCGTAAGCACCGCTCCCCCGCCGCCAACGCCGCCGGTCTGCCGCTCCAGCAGCGGGTAGCCCAGCGCGGCCTCAGAATCGCGTATTATGCGCCAAGCCTTGGAGTAGGCCATGTTCATCTCAATTGCGGCGCTGCGCAGAGATTTCAGCTCCCGTACGCGGCGCAGCAGCTGCGCAAGGCCGGGCCCAAAGCATTTTTCGCCCTGAAAAAGGCGCACCGTGAGCTTGTAGCTCAGCTTATCGTCAAGCGCCATACACATATCCTCCACAGCGTTATTCATATTTTAGTATAGCAGACTGCTTCGCCGGTTGCAAATCATTACCCAGGAAATACGATCTGCGGCGCATTTAATCATTGGAATAATCGCACGGCAGTTGTAAAATGTGGCTTAGGGGCAGACGACGCCCTCACAAGAGCGCAACAGGAGGAACATATATATGCTATCCAATCCATACGGCCGCGTCGCGCTGGTGACCGGCGCAAGCAGCGGCATAGGTAAATGCGCGGCGGAAACGCTGGCAGGCCTGGGCTTTCACGTATATGGCGGCTCGCGAAGCGGCAATGGGCGCCAAGAATTTTCAGATGGCTTCGTGCAGCGTCTGCGCCTTGACGTTACCAGCGACATAAGCTGCCGCGCCGCAGTGGATACTGTACTGGATGCGGAGGGGCGGCTGGATATACTTATAAACTGCGCTGGGAACGGCATTGCGGGCGCGGTGGAGGATTGCTCAGGCGAAAACGCGCTGGAGCAAATGGACGTAAACTACGCGGGCGTGCTGCGCATGTGCGCTGCGGCGCTCCCCGCAATGCGCGGGCAAAAAAACGGGCTCATCATAAACGTCGGCTCGGTCGGCGGCATATATTCGATACCCTTTCAGACGTTATACAGCTCCAGCAAGGCCGCGGTCGAGGCGCTTACCGAAGGACTGCGCATAGAGCTTGCGCCCTGGGGGGTGAAGGCGGCGCTGGTGGAGCCGGGCGACGTAAAGACCGGCTTTACCGCCGCACGGGTATATGCTAAGCGGTGCGGTAGCTCCGCTTACGGTAAGCCGTTTCACAATTCCGTATCCCAAATGGAACGGGACGAGCAGGGCGGCAAGGGCCCCGAAACCGTGGCGAACGAGATGCTAAAGCTGATCCGCAGCAAAAACCCGCCCGTGCGCCGGGTGGTGGGAGCGCAGTACAGGTTCTTCGTGTTTTTGAAGCGGCTGTTCCCGGCACGGGCAGTCGAGGCGATCCTCACGGCCATGTACCCAAACAGCAAGGAAAAATAGCGGCACGGCAGACGCAAGGGTCTGCTCCCCTACGGAGGCTGAATAATTCCGTCATATCGCCCGGCAGCGGCCGGACACACAGGGAACGCTCCCTGCTGTATGCGGTTATCGACTTGGAAGGCAGAGAAGTATGCTCCTCTGAAGCTGACTATATATAGATTTTCCTTAAGCAGCGGGAGGGGATGTTGGGGGTGCAGGGGGACAAAAGGGGAACCTGCGTTACGGTCCCCTTAGTCCCTCTGCGAAAAGAAGCACGTGCCCACACAGGAAACGCCCCTGCGGTGGTTTATTCGGCCACCGGAGAGGCGTTTATGCTTTTCTTTTGCCTGCTTTTATTTTTTGCTAATGAAGCAGGTACGCGGTTTTCTTTTGCCTGCTTTTCTTTTTTCAAAAGAAAAGCAGGTCAGCGCTTAGGTTCGATCACGACGCGGCGGTTGGGTTCTTCGCCCTCGGAGTGGGTCGTGACGTAAGGGTTGTTCTGCAGCGTAGCGTGGAGAACGCGGCGCTCGTAGGGATTCATGGGCTCAAGGGTACGGGCGCGGCCGGTGGACTTGACCTGGGAAGCGATGCGCTTGGCAAGGCGGGTCAAGGTCTCCTCGCGTTTTTCGCGATAGCCCTCGGTATCCAGAGTAACGCGGGTATAGCCCTCCTCCTTGCGGCTGCGGTTGACGTGGAGTGAGGTAAGATATTGCAGCGCGTCCAGCGTCTCGCCGCGGTGACCTATAAGCACGCCGTTGGTGGGGCTTTGGATATATAGTTTGATGCCGCTTTCGCTTGCGGGCGCTGCCAGCACAGTGCCGGGGATCTGCATATGCTCGAGCATACCGGCAAGGAAGGCCGCCGCGGGTATATCCTGCGCGTTTTCGGCGGTGTATTCTTCCGGCACCTCATATTTGGGCCTGTCGCCGTCGCTCCGGCTGCTGCGGTCCATTCGATCAGTACGGTCAGCGCGGTCGGGGCAATCGGGACGGTCAGCGCGGCTGTGACGGTCGCGGCCGCCTCTGTCGCGGCTTCCGCGGGAACGGTCGCGGTCGCGGGAGGTGCTTTGGGAGACGCCGCCGTTTACGACGTAATCCGGCAGCACCACATCCTCGGGCTCGCGCTCGATAAGGCGTACAACAGCCGGGCGGCTGCCCAGACCGAACACGCCCTTGCTCTCCTGCTGAACTATTTCTATCTCTACCTCGTCTATGGATATGCCAAGCTCCATAAGGCCGTTGAAGATTGCTTCATCGATGGATTTTCCGTTTGCTTCAATGCTTCTCATTTTTGCAGGGCTCCTTCTCCCGCCCCGTTGACGGGAACGCGCGGGTAGATCTTGTTAAGTATAAGCGTGGTTATTACCATAAATGCACTGGAGAGCGTCCAGTATATTGCAAACGCGCTGGTGGAGGTCAGGCAGATGAAAAAGCTCATCGCGGGGAACATGTAGGTCATCATCTTGCCGTTTAGCGCACCGGCAGGCTTGTTCTGATCATCTGTCGCGGGCTTGGGCTGGTTGCGCTGGGTAAGCCACATGGAAAGGAAGTTGACGCCCGCGGAGAGCACCGGCAGTATAAACCAGCCGTTGTTGTAGCCGGCATAAACGTCGTTGAGCGGCTGCACTGCGGTATTGTAGGCGGCGATGGCGGCATCCGTGGTGAGGAACTGCAGCTGATCGATCACTACCTCCTTGCCCTTGACTATTTTGGTTACCTGCGTGAGCTCGGCTATACCCATATTCAGTAGCTTGTCCCATATCTGCGGGTTATTTTCAAGATACAGCAGCTTGCCGAGATTTTTTGTATTGAGGAAGGTCTCGGCCTCCATTATAACGGGCTTCATGCCGTTATCCGCCTGCCAGATATTGTTGACCCAGAGGAACTTAAAGGATTTAAGCAGCTCCACGGCATCGTCGCTGACCAGGAGGCGGATCATCTCCTCGTAGCTCCAGAAGCGGAAGGCGGCTATAAAGCAGAAAAACAGCGGCATGGTGATAAGCATGGGAAGGCAGCTTTGCCACATGCTTACGCCGTTTGCCGTCATGATCTTTTTCTGCTCGGCCTGTGCGCGGCGCGGGTCGTCCTTATAGCGCTTTTGCACGCGATCTATTTCAGGCTGTATAAGCGCCATCTTGGCGCTGTACTTTCTGGAATTGATATCGGTAAACACCGTGACCAGCTTCAGCAGCAGGGTACATACGAGAATGGTCCAAAACACGCTGCCCAGCTGACCGTAGACCCACTTCATCCCCTCGAGAAACCATGTGGTAAGAAAAAAATCACCTGACATGACTATTACTCACTTTCAATACTATGCTTGTTTGGTTTTATGCGCGAAAAATTCAGCGTCTCGGGAACCGGATCCCAGCCGCCTGTTGAAAACGGATTGCACCTGAGCAGCCGCCAGGCGGCGAGCGCCGTGCCGTAAAAAGCGCCGAAACGTTCAATGGCCTGCAAGGCGTAGGCCGAGCAGGTGGGAGTAAACCGGCAGCAAGGCGCGTGGTATGGCGAAACTGCAAGCTGATATGCCCTTATCAAAAACAGCAGCGCGCGCTTAATCAAGAATCTGCGCTTCTTTCTCTTTCAACAGATCGGCCTTGCGCAGCAATTTGCGCATAGTAGCCTGAATGTTAACAAACGGCTCGTCCACCACCGGCTCTCGAGCAATGAAGATGATGTTGTATCCGCCTTTCACGTCCGGTATCATAGGGCCAAAAGATTCCCTCAGCCGGCGTTTGACGCGGTTGCGGACGACGCTGTTGCCTATTCTTTTGCTTACGGAAAAGCCCACCTGCACGGTTTGATGCCTGCCCTTTGAATACACAAGCACCAGCGTGCGGGCGGCTGTTGACTTACCCTTTCTGTAAACATAGCGGAAGGTCTTGTTCCGCTTTAGCGAATAACAGCGTTTCACAGTTTGTTCAGTAATGATGCGGGCGGCATATGCCGCATCCGCGTAGGTCCTCCCGCGGCGGATACCTGCGGGTATAAGCACACGGCAAGCCCGAGGCTTGCCGTAACAGCGGCGTAAGCCAGCTGCTTACGCGCTCAGTCTTTTCCTGCCCTTTTGACGCCTGCGCGCCAATACGTTCCTGCCGTTGGCGGTCTTCATGCGCTGGCGGAAGCCATGCACCTTTTTGCGCTGCCTCTTCTTGGGCTGATACGTCTGAAGCATGCTGCTACACCTCTTTCCGTTTATAGTAAAGACCGGGTGCTATCCCCCCGTCTTCCAGTCAGACTTACAGTTTTTATTATATCGGAAAAAGCGCTCGCCTGTCAAGAAAACTCGCCAGCTTTCTTAGTTTTTTTGATGGCAGGCCGGCCGTATATAATCACAAAAAAACGCGGCACAACATATTGTGCCTTAGCCGGCCGGCTTATACCAGCATCAAAAAATACTGTCGGTTTGCCCGAAACCTGCGCTTGAAACGCGGCCGCACAACTGTTATTATTTAAGAGGCCGGCGGGCGCCGGCGTCAAAGGCATTGTCCGACGGGGGCGGCTTTTTTCATATTACGGACTTATCCACATACTTTTCAACACTGTGGATAACGTTATCAACAACAGGGGGTAGCTATGCAGGCAGGGGCGGTTTGGGAAAAATCACTGGCACTTTTGAAAGGCGAAATGACGGATATAAGCTACAGCTCGTGGATACGTACGCTGGAGCCGCTTTGCATAAAAAACGACGCGCTTATTTTGCTTACCCAAAACGAAATATCAAAAAAGACCCTGCTCTCTCTGTATTCCTCCTCCATATCCGCGGCAGTAGGGCGCGCCAGCGGCACCAACCTTACCGCGCTTATAATAGACCCCTCCGAAAAGGAGGAATACATGCCTTTTATCGAGCCGGACGACGGCTCGGATTTTCCGCTAAACCCCAAATATACCTTCGATTCCTTCGTAATAGGCGGCAGCAACAACTTTGCCCACGCGGCGGCAAAGGCCGTTGCGGACAACCCTGCCTCCGCGTATAACCCGCTGTTCATATACGGCGGCGTGGGACTGGGCAAGACCCACCTTATGAACGCCATTGGCAACCAAATCAAGCTGCAAAAGCCACGCGCACGCATAATATACGTTACCAGCGAAACCTTTACCAACGAGATGATACAATCCATCCAGCAGGACAAGCGTGTGGCGTTCCGCAATAAATACCGCAGCGCGGACGTGCTGATGGTGGACGACATACAGTTTATCTCCGGCAAGGCCGGCACGCAGGAGGAGTTTTTTAACACCTTCAATGCGCTTCATGCCTCGTCGCGGCAGATAGTGCTTAGCTCTGACCGGCCGCCCAAGGAGCTTTCCACTCTGGAGGAGCGTTTGCGCAGCCGTTTTGAGGGCGGGCTTATAGCGGATATACAGCCGCCCGATCTTGAGACGCGCATAGCGATACTAAAGAAAAAGGCAGCTACTGAAAATGTGGATGTTGATGAAGCCGTGCTCAGCTTTATTGCGGAGCGCGTAAACTCCAACATACGCAAGCTTGAGGGCAGCCTCATTCGAGTAATAGCATATGCCCGCCTTACCCAGCGTCCCATGGATATGGCGCTTGCTGATATAGCGCTGAAGGATATAATACCCGGCTACGAGAGCCGTAAGATCACAATAGAACTGATACAGCAGATAGTCGCGGATTATTATTCCGTCGATATAGACACGCTGCTCTCTCAGCGCCGTACTGCGGAAGCGACCATCCCCCGCCATATGGCAATGTATCTGTGCAAGGAGATGACGGATTCCTCTCTAAAGCTAATAGGAAAGAGCTTCGGCGGCCGCGATCACACCACGGTTATAAACGCCTGCCGCAACATTGAAGCCGAAAAGAACGATCCCGAGACGCAGCTTATTATAGAAGACCTTAAAAAGCGCATCCGGAAATGACCGCAGTTATAAACATAATGTTTATAATCGCTGTGGATTGTGGAAAACCGAAATGTTGAAAATGTCAGCTCTGTTGACCGTGTTGATAAACCCGATTTACTTCCACAGGCGCTCAACAGGCCTGTCCACACGAAAAAAGCAGCCGTTGTTTACGAAAAATCCCCTTTTCCACACAATAAACATTACTAATAATACTGCTGCTGTTATATAATATAAACACCATACAGGAGGTCTACACATATGCGTTTTACAATTGATACAGCCCAGCTCAATGCCGGCATATCCACCGTTACAAAAGCGCTTGCAGTAAAGACTACCATTGGCATTCTCGAAGGCGTATATATACATGCCGAGGGCAACAACGTGCTGCTGCGCTGTACAGATCTTTCGCTTCAAATAGAAACAGTTCTCCCCGCCGCAGTTGAGGAGGAGGGCGCAATAGTGCTGCCCGGCCGCCTGTTTAGTGAGATGGCGCGCCGCTTCCCCGGCGAGACCACGCTTATTTCCAGCGAAGGCAGAAGCGCATATCTTGAAAGCGGCCGCTCCAAAACCACGATACAGGGTGAGCCCGCGGATGAGTATCACAGCATGCCGGAGGTCAAAAACGAATATTCCGTAACGATAAAAAAGCGCAGCCTGAAGGATATGATACGCTCCTGCATATTCGCTACTGCACAGGACGATACAAAGCCCGTGCTTACAGGCGTTTTGATGGAGCTGGAAAACAACAGCATGAGCCTTGTGGCGCTGGACGGCTACCGCCTTGCTATACGAAACGAGGAGGTGCCGGAGCAGCCGGAATATAAAAAGGCCATCATCCCCGCAAAGAGCCTTGTTGAGATAAGCCGCATACTTGAGGATACGGAGGAAAGCATAAACGTCGTGTTCTCCTCCACGCATGTGCTTATAGATATTGAATATACCCGCATAAAGACCAGGCTTATGGAGGGCGAGTTTATCAAATATAAGCAGATACTGCCCGTTGGCCAGTCCACTCGCGTACGCATCGACCGTACAGAGCTGCTGGGAGCGATAGAGCGCGTGGCGCTTATGGCGAGGGAGGGAAAAAGTAACCTTATACGCTTCAGCTTTGCATCGGATACGGCAAAGCTATCCGCAAACAGCGGGGTTGGTCACAGCACGGAGGAGTTGGATGTGAATATACTCGGCAGCGATCTCGATATCGCCTTCAACGCCAAGTATTTTTCCGATGTGCTGAAGGTGCTGGAGGATAAAGAGGTGTTTTTGGATATGAATAACAGCATAAACCCCTGCGTGATACGGCCTATACAGGGCAACGCCTTCTATTACCTGATACTGCCGGTGCGCACGTTCGCAGGAGCGTAACAGGCGGAGCAGCTTAAATAGCAAACGGGTTTTACCTATGGCCGGAGCAGGGATATGTTCCGGCCTTTGCCATGGCCGGGATGAAAGCGTGTGTGCGGCGCGGGGCGCGCAGCGCGCGAAGCGCGCGTGCGGGCAGGCGGAGCCTGCCCGGGAACCGCGAAAGCGGTTCATGCGCGCCCCGCGGCCGCCGCTTTTTGCAAAGCCTTCCTTATTTACAATTCATAAACATATCCCCCCTGTTATTCCTTCTTCCGATATGATAAAATCAGTAATTGTGATGCGGCACACGCATCGGGAAAACGGAGATCGTATTTTGAAAATAGGAAAAATATTGCTTGCGCTGATACTGACCGCCGCTTTGGTCGTGGTGGTCGTATTCGTCGCCGGAAACTATACCGGCGAGGTCGGCGCGGGCGAAAACAATATTGTAATAAATGAAGTGATGCTCTCCAATAAGGGCGCCGTACCGGATGGCTCCGGCGGCTACCCTGATTGGGTGGAGCTATATAACCAGTCCGAAAAAACCGTAGATATAAGCGGCTTCGGTCTATCCGACGATTTGTTCGGCGGCGTAAAATACGCGCTGCCGACAGGCTCCGTGCTTGCGCCGGGCGAGCTTATCGTAATATGGTGCTCCGGCGAAAGCACCACCCCCATGCACGCGCCGTTCAAGCTGTCCGAGACGGATTCGGTGGTGCTGTTTGACGCATCCGGCAATCCCGTGGACAGTATGGAGCTTATCAGCGTAGCCTCCGGAATGACGCTTTCGCGGGATGAAAACGGCGAGTATACCGCAATGCGCCCCTCCCCCGGCTACGAAAATACAGAGGCGGGAATAGCGGCATATGAGGCGGGGCTTTTCTCCACCGAGGATATCGGCGTATATATAAACGAATTTATGGCGAGCAACGCCACCACAATAGCGGATGCAAACGGCGAGTATTCCGACTGGATAGAGCTTTACAACTCAAATGATTACGAGGTGGATATCTCCGGCTTCGGTATTTCGGATTCCGTCTCCCAGCCCATGAAAACGGTGCTGCCGCAGGACACGGCCATTGCCGCGAAGGGGTATCTGCTTATTTATTGCTCCGGCGCGCAGAGCGAAGCCGGAGCTTCAGAGCTTCACGTCCCGTTCGGCCTTGCCGCATACGAGGAGGAGGTAGTGCTTTCCGACGCCAACGGCCGCATACTGGACAGCGTCGCCTATTCCCGCCAGCAGGCGGATATATCCATGGCGCGTACTCCGGACGGCACGGGTGAATTTGCAGAATCCGCGCAGCCCTCCCCCGGCTGTGCCAACACCGACGACGGCTACGCTATGGCGTCTGCTGACAGCGGGCTTCCGCTTACCGGCCTTGTGATAAACGAGATGATGGGCGCAAACTCCGCCACGCTCGAGCATAACGGCGAATACTACGACTGGGTGGAGCTTTATAACGGCACGGGCGCCGCCATGTCGCTTGCAGGCTACGGGATATCCGACAATCCAAAAAACCCGGCAAAGTGGGTGTTTCCGGATATAACGATAGACGCGGGCGAATATCTCGTGCTGTACGCGTCCGACCTGAATATAGCGGACGCGCAAAAAAAAAATGATCTGCATCTGAACTTCTGCATATCCGCAGCGGGCGAGACGGTTTTTTTATTCGACCCTACCGGAAAGCTTATAGACAAGCTCTCCGCCGGGTCGTTTTTGGATGATGTAAGCTGCGGGCGGGAGTCGGGCGCGCGTACATACTATACCGAGGCCACCCCAGGCGCCGCAAACGGCACGGGCTATGCGGGCATAACCTCGACAGTGGCGTTTTCCGTAACGCCCGGCGTATTCGATTCCGCTGTGACGCTTGCGCTGGACGCGGGCGCGGGCGAGACCGTATACTACACGCTGGACTGCACGGAGCCGGACAGCTCGTCTGCCCAGTATACCTCCCCGCTTACCGTAAGCGAAAATACCGTGGTGCGCGCGGTGGCGATAAAATCCGGCTATATCACAAGCTCCTGCATCACCGGCACATACCTTTTTACCACGGACGGCGCTTCCCACGCGCTGCCCATAGCCACGCTGGTGATGGAGCCGGACGACCTGTGGAACAGCGCCACCGGCATATATGCCTACGGCGATAAATACGATCCCGACGCCGCGACCTATGCGGATATGCTGGTAAGCTCCACGTTCTACGAATCCAAGCTTTCCGGCGACGAGGCATTCTGGGAGCGCCCGGCGGCGTTTGCCATATTCGACGAAACCGGCACGCAGGTTTTCAGCCAAAACATTGGCGCGCGCATCGCGGGCTCCTTCGGCCGGGGACGCGCGCAGAAGGGCTTTAACCTCATCGCCCGCGACGAGTACGGCGACTCCCGCATGGCGTACGCTTTCTTCGGGGACGAGGGCTACGGTGAGTACAAGGCGCTGGTGCTGCGCGCGGGCGGGCAGGATCAAAACCGCGCCAAGATACGCGATGAGCTGGCCGCCGGCCTGCTTGTGGGCAGCGACGTGAATTTCCTCTACCAGCGCTATACGCCGTACGTACTCTATCTCAACGGCGAGTATTGGGGCGTTTATTTTCTAAAGGAAAAGCGCAACCGCTTCCTTGTGGCGCAGTATGAGGGCGTGGCGGACGCAGAAAACATGGATATTGGCTATGCCAGCACCCACGTGACCTACGGCGACAACTCCGAGTGGCTGTCGGTAGTCAACTACGCCACCTCGCACGACCTTTCCGTGCAGGCCAACTACGATTATGTTGCCGAGCGCATCGATGTGAACAGCTTTATGGATTACATGATCTGCGAGATATACGTCGGCAACACGGATAACGCCAACATCCAGTATTACTGTCTTGACGGCGGCAAGTGGAAGTGGATATACTATGATTTCTGCTGGGGCTTCGGCTCTGCAAGCCACAACACGCTGTCCTACCGGCGCGGAGACGCGCCCGCGGCGAGCGGCCTGTTTAACGCGATGCTTAAAAACGCCTCCTGGCGCGATGCGTTCATACGCCGCTTCGCGGAGCTGATGAATACGGTTTATTCCACCGAGCGCGTCGTGGCAAAAATAGATGAGCTTTATACGGTCGTGGAGCCTGAGATCGCCCGCGAGCGCGAAAAGTTTAACACCGAGACCTTCATGGGCCAACGCCAGCGCGCTGAAAACCTTGGCAGCTATGATTCTTTCGTCAAGCAGATCGAGACGCTGAAAACCTGGGCGGCGGAGCGCCCCGGCTACATGAAGCAGTATATACAGGCCGAGTTCGGCCTTTCAGACGCATTTATGAGCGAGGTATTCGGATGAGTAACGGGTATTACAGGCACGAGCTTAAATACTATCTTAACAGCGGCGATTATACACTGCTTTCAAGCAAGCTGCAGCACACCATGCCGCAGGATCGCTATGCCGAAAGAAACGGCGGCGATTACTTTATACGCAGCCTCTATTTTGACGATATCGACGACTGCGCCTTCCGCGAAAAGCTCTCCGGCGTGAACGAGCGCGATAAGTACCGCATTCGCATATACAACATGCGGGATGATACCATCAAGCTGGAGCGCAAGCATAAGCAGGACGGCTACATCAAAAAGGACTCCATAGTACTCTCCCGCGCCGAGGCGGATGCGCTTATATCCGGCACGTGGAGCTTCCTCGCCCAAAGGCAGGAGCCCGCCGCAAAGCGCATGGCATGGCAGTTTGCTACGCACCGTATGCTGCCCCGCGTAATAGTCGACTATACCCGCGAGGCCTACACCTTCCCCGTGCAGGACGTGCGCGTTACCTTCGATAAAAATATCCGTACAGGCTATCGCGCCATAGATATTTGGAGCGCGGCTGCGCCCACCTACCCCGTTATTGAGGATTACGACACCGTGATGGAGATAAAGTTTAACCGCTATCTCCCCACCTACATCCGCTCGCTCCTGCAAACGGACTCCCACGTCCGCAGCGCCATTAGCAAATACTGCATCTGCCGCAAGTTCGAGCTGTGACCTACTTCTTTTTAGAAAAAAGAAGTAGGCAAGAAAAACAACGTACGCTCTCTCGAAAGCAAGCTGAAACGAGAAGCAGGCAAGAAAAACAACGTACGCTTTCTCGAAAGCAAGCTGAAACGAGAAGCAGGCAAGAAAAACAACGTACGCTTTCTCGAAAGCAAGCTGAAACGAG
>CAZXRQ010000014.1:0-6286 GCA_964642795.1 uncultured Oscillospiraceae bacterium
CGCATGGCCCAGCTTTTGCCGCCGCCCCGTGCGCCTCCGTAGGCCGTGTGCCGCGCGTGGCTCTGAAAAAACTCTGCCTGCCTCGGGTTTGGCAGGCCGTGCAGCTTAAGCAGCATAATAAAAACGCATCTCCTTCTACAAAAAAATACTGCGCCGGCTTGCTGCCGGCGCAGATGTGGCGCGATCTATATCCGCCCACCGTGCTAAGCGTAGCGCAACACACGCCCAAATTCAAGGGCGGGTTGAGGGTGCACATTAAGCGTTCCAAAGGCGTCCAAAATGCAAGCTTGGGGAATCAGTACCATTTTTGGTACTCTCGACATTTTTCGCACTTGACGATTCAAAATCGCGTGATTAAGATTAAAACAGAACATACGTTCGATTACTTGAGGAGGAGAGGAACATATATGCCGTACTATCGTGAGATAGAAAACTATATGGTGCTGCCGGCCGCGCTGGAGAGGCATTACGGCGGTGCGGAGGCGGATGCGCATGTTGAGCGCGACAACTCGGCGTATGCCGAGACTGAGCGCAGGCTGTTTGCGCTTCCAATACTGCGCGAACGGGTGGAATATGCAAAGGAGGAGCTGGAGGAGCTGGAAAGCTGCGGCGTGGACGCCCTGCGGCATACGTCGTCGTCGCTGGTGCGGCTGCTGAGGCCGGGTATGCGCCTTACTCCGGAGGAGGTACATGCCGCGCAGCTTGCGTATCTGCGCAGCCGGCTCTCAGCCGATGCGCGCGAGGTCAAAAAAATGGACGCGGCACTTGCCACGCTGCGGGAGGATCCGTATTACCGTTCCATCGAGCTGAGGTATTTCAATAACGTGACCGATGCGGAGGCCGCAAAAACGCTCTGCTGCGATCCGACCACCGTGCGAAGAAACCGCAAGCGGCTGATAAAGATACTGGCGCTGAGACTGTACGGCGTAGCCGCGGCGCAATGGTGATTTATTCTGCAAACAGCCCTATCCGGTATGCCGGGGCAATGCGTATGGAGGCGCGGCCGTATATATCGAGGGCGGCTACCGTCATGGCGGCAAGATCCAGCTGCATATCGCTCCGCGCGTCGGGCAATACGAAATAGCAGCCGTCCGGCAGGGTGTATTCATCAATATCGGGTGCGGGCTCGGATGTGTATAGCGATTCGTTGAGAAGTACGCCGTTTATAAACAGCCTGCCGTTTTGTGCGGCCACGGTCTCGCCGGGCAGGGCGACTATGCGCCCCAGCCACAGGCCGCCTTCGCCCCGGCAGGCTATCATATCCCCGCGGGCGGGAGCAGCCACATATTTTGAAAGCCGGTCAAACAGCACTGCGTCGCCGGCATGCAGCGTGGGCGACATGCCGTCATCCTCCACACGCACGGCGGTGAACCATACACAGAACACGAACAGCAGCACAAGCGCGCATACGCCTGCCCCGGCAAGCAGACCTATGCGTCTGGCCCGCCGGTATTCGGCACGGTTTTCGGCGCAGCGCAGCGGCTTCATGTGCTTACATCCTTCTTGCGTTGGCAAGCGGCAGTACTACGCTCTGCACCTTGCCCACTATGCGGCAGTAGGGTATAGGGCCTACGTCAAGGCTGCGACTGTCTAAGCTGTCGTTTCTGTTGTCGCCGATTACAAACACGCAGTCCTCCGGCACGGTTATGGGCCAGACGGTGCTGTTGACATAATCGCTCCAGTAGGCGGACTCATCCAGCGGCTCGTCGTTGATAAATATTATGCCGCCGTATATCTCGATGGTCTCGCCGGGCAGCGCTATTACGCGCTTTACGCAGGTCTGCGATGCGTTGGGGTAGTAGCAGATGATTATATCCCCGCGCTGTGGCTCGTTAAACCAGTAATCCGTCTTGGTGACCAGCATACGCTCCCCGTCCAGCAGCGTGGGCGTCATGGAAGGGCCGGAGACCTGCACCGGTGAAAACAGCAGCAGCCGGATGGCCAGCGCTATCCCCAGCACGATTATAAAAAACATAGCGAACTCATAGTTCATGGTACGCTTAAAATCCCTGTCGCCTGAATGCAGTTCTTCGGATGCCTTGCACATGGCGTTATATTGCTGCTTGGTAAGGTGCTGTGTGCTCATTGGGCGTCATCCCCGTTTCTCTCGGTAATATTCTTCTTGGCGCGTTTGAGAAAATCCACCCGGTCCAGCATGACGACGCGACCGCAGCCGACGCACTTCAGCTTTACGTCCGCGCCCGTGCGAGTGACGATCCACTCGTTCACGCCGCACGCATGTGGTTTTTTCATCACGATGTGGTCATTCAGCTCAAATTCACCTATCATAAGCAGGATTATACCACTAATATCCACGCGCGTCCATTTAACAAATAATCGAAAACGGCAGCGAGGGCAGACGCTTAGGTCTGCCCTCGACTGATGGGTTATGCTTGCAGCTTATTTGGAGCTGTTCGTGCTGCCGGGGTTCATGTTATTCTCGGCATACGCTATCATGCGCTTTACCATTTCGCCACCGATGGAGCCGGCCTGACGGGCGGTGATGTCGCCGTTATAACCCTGCTTAAGGTTCACGTTCAGGGAAGACGCGCACTCGCTCTTAAGGCTCTGCAGCTTCTGCTTGGATTCGTTGTTAGCCATTTGTTTTTCACCTCCTTTGTGCGCTTAATATGTGTATAATTCAAAAAAGTATAACTGGAAAATACATACATGCAAAAAGCGGCTGTTTTGCAGCCGCCAGGGTATTTTATTTTAAAAAAAATCATTTTTTCGATATACTTATAAAGCCGTCCAGTCCGAAAGCTGCTCCATGCGTCTAAGCACGTGCGCAAGCAGCGCGCGGGTCTCGGGTGCATAGGCATATTCGCCCGCGCACAGCCCGGCAAGTTCCTCCGCCTCCTTGAGCAGCGCCATGTTATCGGCCAGCAGCAGCGCGGAGAATCCGAAAGCGCCGTGCTGACGGCTGCCGAGAAATTCGCCGGGGCCGCGCTGCAGCATGTCCTGCTCAGCAATATAGAAGCCGTCGTTGCTGTTTACCAGCGTTTCCAGCCGGCGCGATACGCTCTCGGCATCGGAATCGGTAAGCAAAAAGCAGTAAGGATCCGCGGCGCCGCGCCCCACCCGGCCTCTTAGCTGGTGCAGCTGCGCAAGGCCAAAGCGTTCAGCACCCTCTATGGCGATCACTGCGGCGGCGTGTACGTCCACCCCCACCTCTATTACGGTGGTGGATACCAGCACCTGTGTTTTGCCCGTGCGGAAAGCCTCCATCGCGGCGTCCTTTTCGGCGGGGGACATGCGCCCGTGCAACAGTCCCACCTGCGCAGTCATGCACTTATTCAGCTCCGCGGCAAGCTCCACCGCACCGGGAAGCCCGGCGAGCTCCTCGCTTTGCTCCACGAGCGGGCACACCACATATGCCTGCGCACCCTCTTTGACCCTACGGTCTATATAGCCGTACATGGCGTCGCGCCGGTTTTTTGGCACCATCACGGTTTTTACCGGCTCGCGCCCCGGCGGCAGCTCGTTTAGCGTGGATATGTCCAGCTCGCCGTAGTACATCAGCGCCAGCGTGCGGGGTATGGGCGTTGCGCTCATTATCAGCACATCCGCCGACGCGCCCTTGCGCATCAGCTTTGCCCGCTGCGCCACGCCGAAGCGGTGCTGTTCATCCGTTACTATAAGCCCCAAACGGCAAAACTCTACGCCCTCCTCCAGCAGCGCGTGCGTGCCCACCACCGCCTTGGCGCTGCCATCGCGTATGGCGGCATAGGCTGCTTCGCGCTCGTCCGGCCTCATGCCGCCGGACAGCAGCAGCGCGTCCGCGCCGAACACCGCCCGCACCAGCTCAAAGTGCTGTGCCGCAAGCAGCTCCGTAGGCGCCATCAGCGCCGCCTGACAGCCGTTCTGCACGGCGCCCAGCATCGCAAACAGCGCGACGGCGGTCTTGCCGCTGCCCACGTCGCCCTGAAGCAGCCGGTTCATCGGGGCAAGGCTTTGCATATCCGCAGCTATATCGTCCATGGCGCGGCTCTGCGAGGCGGTAAGCTCATACGGCAGCAATGAGCAAAGCTGCCGCTTTATGTCCTGCATGTTGAAGGAAACGCCCTGCCGTGCGCGTCCGTAGCGCAGCATATCCAGCATCAGCCGGTATGCGGCCATATCCTCCAGCGCAAGCCGCCGCTGTGCCTTTGAAAGCGCCGCCGCGTCCGGCGGGAAGTGTATGTCATGCAGCGCGGTGGAAATATCGCACACGTCAAAACGCCTGCGCAGCTCAGCGCATATCAGCTCCTGCGGCACATAGGCCGAAAGCGCCGCGCGTATATTTTCCCTGAGCTGCGTCTGACTTATGCCGGCGGTAAGTGGATATATGGGCAATATGCCTGGCGGCGCGTCGAACAGCGCAGGGCTTATGAGCTTTGTTCCCCGCCTGAGATCGGCACGGCCCGCGCAGAACACCGAGTCGCCCTTGTGCAGCGCCTGCTTCCTGTACGGCTGGTTGAACCATACCAGCTCCACCTCGCCGGTATCGTCCGTTCCGCGCGCCCGCACCAGCGTAAGCCCCCTGCGTATGCGCGCAAGCGTGGGTTCGCTTATAATATCCAGCCTGAGCAGCGCATCCCCGCCCTGCATAAGCTGCGAAACGCAGACCGGCGCGGAATAGTCCACATGCGCGCGCGGCAAATAGCGCACAAGATCCGCTAAATAAAATAGGCCCAGCTTGCCGAGCAGTTCCGCCCGGCGCGGGCCTATTCCCCTTAATGATGTTATTTTTTCGCCGGACATATCACTCGACGGAGATGTAATAGTAGTACAGCGGCTGCCCGCCGGACTGCACGATAAGCTCCGCATCCGGATATTCGCCCGCTATAAGCTCGCTCAGCGCGTGCGCGTCCTCCTCAGAGGTGTCGGCGCCAAAGAAAAGCGTTACCACGGGGTCGTCGGGCTGCTTTTCGATCATCTTGCGGATAAGCGCGGCAGCGGCGCTCTTTATATCCTTATCCACCGCCACTATGTCGCCGTCCAGCAGGCCGATTATGTCGTTCTTTTTGATGCTGTTGCCGCTTGCGCTGGTATCCCTTACAGCATACGTTACAGAGCCGCTTATCACACGCGACAGCTCCTCGTTCATACGCTTGCCGTTTACCTCTACGGTTGCGTCGCTGCTAAAGCTCATGGCCGCGCTTATGCCCTGCATCACGGTACGGGTAGGTATGACCACGACGTTGCGCTCGCTTATGTCCGCCGCCTGCTGCGCGGCCAGTATGATGTTTGGGTTATCCGGCAGCACAAAAACGGTGCGCGCATTGCATTTGTTTATGGCCTTGGTAATGGTCTCTATACTGGGATTCATGGTCTGACCGCCGGAGATAAGCACGTTTACGCCTATGCCGGTGAACACGGCATCCAGCCCCGCGCCTGCGCTGACTGCCACCAGCCCCTGTTCCTTTTCACTGCGCAGCTTTGCCGCCTTCAGCTCGCGGTTCTGCTCCCGCATGTTCTCAATTTTGAGCTTATCCAGCTCGCCCAGCCTCAGCGCCAGCTGAAGTATCTTGCCCGGCGCGTTGGAGTGGACATGCACCTTTATAAAGTCGGCGTCGTGCGCCACTACCACGGAATCGCCAAGCCGCATAAGCTTGTCGCGGAACCGGTCGAGCTCCTCCTCGGTGAAGGACGGATCGAGATGAATAACAAAAAATTCCGTACAATAGCCAAATTGGATATCGTTTACGTCCTCGAGTCCGAGCTCGGTCTCATTATCGTTCCAGCCCTCAAACGGGGCGGTCTGGCTTTCGTCCACATAGTCGTCTATCTGGTCGCCGTCCACGGCCATCTTGAAGCCGCGGTATATGGTGAGCAGGCCCTTGCCGCCGGAATCCACCACGCCCGCTTCCTTTAGTACGGGCAGAAGCGTGGGGGTAAGGCGCAGGGCATTCTCGCCGGACTCCAGCATAACGTCGATCAGCTTGTATACGTTGGCCTGCTGGTTATTCGCCACGGCCTCGCTTATCATGCGGGACACCGTGAGCATGGTGCCTTCCTTGGGCTTCATAACGGCCTTGTACGCCGCCTCTGTGCCTGTGGCCAAAGCGTTTGCGAGCATCTCGCCGTCCATCTCCACAGCGCCGTGCAGCGCCTTGGAAAAGCCTCGCAGTATCTGCGACAGTATAACGCCGGAGTTCCCGCGCGCGCCCTTTAGCGCGCCCAAAGCCGCTGCGGACGCCACGGCGCCCACGTCGCTGCCGCTCTCCAGGCGTATCTCGCGCACCGCGCTCTGCATGGTCATGGACATGTTGGTGCCGGTGTCGCCGTCCGGGACGGGAAAGAC